>NZ_CAWUOL010000112.1:0-15501 GCF_963923915.1 Nodularia chucula CCY0103
GACCTATATTTATCAATTCACTATTTTGTTATTCTGTCAATGCGTAACTCCTAATATCTTATGAAATTTAATCATTTCCTCCGAAATCTATTTTTTAAATTTTGCTATGGCTTTCAGGGATTTCCTTTACAAGTGAGTGATCAATGCTTACGAATGGATGAGTCTCTTAGGCGGTGGGATGTAAATTCAGAACTAGCTGCACTCAAGAGCTTACAACAATATCTACAAACAACCAAATGACATCTTTATTGATGTGGGAGCTAATTTTGGATTCCATACACTTTATGCAGCAAAATTATTAGAACATCAAGGTCAGGTATTTGCCTTTGAGCCTGTTATTAGTAATTTGAAGCTTTTACAAAGAAATATAACTCTTAATTCCTTAACCCAGCGAGTTACCATTGTTTCTAAAGCTGTTTCCAATTCTAGAGAAAAATCTATTTCTTTTTATCTTCCATCAAAAGATATGACCGTTACAGCTTCTCTTAATAAAACTTCGGATAATTTATTAGAAATTGAAGTAGAAAATACTCGGCTAGATGACTATTGGCAAGCGGTTGATTTAGCAATTAAACTTATCAAAATTGATGTTGAATGTGCAGAATTAGAGGTTTTACGTGGGGCTGAAAATATTTTAAAAAAATGGCATCCTGTCCTGGTTATCGAAGTTCATGGTTTTGCTCTTCCCCAATTTGGTAGTAGTGTAAATGAATTGAGAAACTTCTTGACTAATTTAGGCTATGAAGAAAAAAGGTTAGGGGGAGAACAGTTTTATGGCGATGACTATTTTCAAGCTGTTTATACAGTTAACTAGAAAGATAAACGAATTAAAGAGGAAAACAGATGAAATTTGGTATTGTTTTAACCACAATTTATGAAGGAGATTTCATTAATGAGTATTATGAACATTTTAAACACTATGGGGATTTAGAAAAAGTCAATTTTTATGTGGTTGGTGACATCTCTACGCCTCCTGAGTGTCGCAAAAAGATTGAAAAGTACACTCAAATGGGACTTCCTTGGTACTATATTGGTGTTGAAGAACAAAATGCGTTTCTTAAGCCTTTTCCTCAGTTGGCAGCAGAAATTCCCTGGAAATCTGATAACCGCAGAAATGTAGGATTTCTCATGGCCTATGGAGATAAATGTGATGTCATTATTGCGATAGATGATGATAACTATCCCAAAGACAACTGGCCTTTCTTGGCTGGACATTCTAACGTGGGCAAAGAAGCTTCTTTAATGACCGCATTAGGGTACAACAATTGGTTTAATTTATGCTCCATGATGGAGGTAGAATTTCCTACATTAGGCGGTGGAGACACAGTTTACGCCAGAGGATTTCCGTATCAGCGTCGTCAACTTGAATGTTCACGAATAGACCCGGAAATTTCCACTGGAACAGTTGCCATTAATGCAGGTCTTTGGTCAGGTGATCCAGATGTAGATGCAGCCACCAGACTAGTTACTCGTTGTATTGTCAAAGAAAAATTTACCAATGATTATCTTCTTGCTCCCAACACATTAATGCCAATTAATACCCAAAATACAGCACTAATTAGAGACGCAATTCCTGCTTACTACTATGTCAAAATGGGCCATCCTGTGGGTGGGATGAAGTTAGACCGTTTTGGGGATATTTTTAGTGGTTTCTTTGTTCAAAAATGTGCTCAAGCGGTCGGACATAGCATTAAAGTAGGTTCTCCAGTCGTTGAACATCGTCGATCTCCCCACAATTTGTATAAAGACTTATGGCATGAATTAGCAGGGATGGTAGTTATTGATGATATGTTGTCATTGTTAGAAACTCCCTTATCTCCTGTTTCCACCTATAGCGAGGCTACCCTTGAGTTAGCAAATAAGCTTGAAGAATGGGCTGTAAAACAGAACGGTTTCCTTTGGGATGAAGCTTTGAAGTCTTATTTCCAAAACGTTGCTCAAAACATGAAATTATGGATAAAAGTCTGTCAACAATTAAATTGACAATTTAATTCGTTTAAAATGGTCTACTCGATAAGCAATGTATGGTGACATCAATCTTTTTTGATCACTAATATAGATCACATGGAATATATCTTTAATTAAGAGGGTGTTTGAAAAGTTTTAAGGAGTAAAAATTTAAGCAAGTCGCCTCACCATACTACGGATGATGGCAAGGTAGATAAAAGTCTCAGAGGTTTCGGGCAATAACTCATAATCTCTGACTAATCGCCGAGATCCCATTAACCAACCGTAAGTGCGTTCTACCACCCAACGTTTTTTGAGCAGCGTAAAGCCCTTGATCTGCTCTGGTCGAAGAACTACCTGGATAATCCAACGACAAAAATCCATCACCCACTGCATAAACGGCGCACCGTCAAAACCGCCATCTACCCAGATAGTTGTGAGACGAGATCCCAGACGTGGAGATTGTTTGACTCGTTTGAGAACTTGTTTTCCCCCTTGCCGCTCACCCACATTGGCTGCTGTCACCAAGACGCGCAAGACTAAACCTAAAGTATCAACTGTCATAAATCCCTTGCGTCCCGTGATTTTCTTACCCGCATCATACCCCACCGCAATACTTACCATTGCCGAACTTTTGACGCTTTGACTATCGATAATCGCCTCCGATGGACATCGATGCCGCTCAATTTCAATCCTTGTCCACTCTCGCAGAACATCATGGATGTGCAACCATGTTCCATCTTTACGCCAGTTTCGGAAATATGTGTACACTGTCTGCCAAGGGGGGAAATCTCCAGGCAATGCTCTCCATCTCACTCCTTCCATCAAAACATAGAAAATCGCGTTCAGAACTGACCACATATCAACTTCACGCTTGCGGCCTCCTGGTTTCGGGTCTGGAATTAGGTCGCTCAGAAATTCCATATTGGGCCAGTGTCAGGTTGCTGGGGTATGCTTTACTCATGTCACTCTCTCGGTGCTGTTTATTATCTATTCACAGCTTATACCCAGAGAGCTTTTTTACACCCTTTCCGACTTTTCAAACATCCTCTTAGAGTTCAAATAAATATTATTTATTAGCAGCTAATTTTATGATTTCACTTGTTACTACGGTTTTAAATGATTGTGAAGGATCTAGGTCTTTCTTCGCTGACATGGAAGCTCAAACTCATTTACCTAACGAAATTGTGATAGTTGATGGTGGTTCTAGAGATGGCACTTGGGAGTTTCTACAAAGTTATCAACCGAACAAACCTTATTCTCTAATAGTTATTCAAGATGCTGGTTGTAATGTAGCCCGTGGTCGTAATTTAGCGATCACCCAAGCAAAACATGACATTATTGTATCCACAGACATTGGTTGTAAATGGGAAAAAGAATGGCTAGAAGAACTCGCTAAACCATTATTAGAAAATGAACAACTAGAATCCGTAATGGGCAGTTGGGCTGTTAAAAAGGAAGATATAAATTGTAATTGGGCAAAAGTAGAATATGAGTTGCTCAACCAGCCAAAGTTAATAGCAAATCCTAAATCTCATGCTTCTTCACGATCAATTGCATACCGTAAAAGTCTTTGGAAGAAAATCGGTGGTTATCCAGAAGATTTAACATTAGCCGCCGATGATATGGTATTTGCTTTATTACTCCATTCCAGCACTAATCAAGTTGGGTGTGCGCCAATTTCACGATGTAGTTGGGAACGTCCTAGTAGATTAACAGCGTTTGGAAAAGAAGCCTACCGAAATTTTTTCGGTGCTGGCGAAGCAGGAATTTGGCTGAAATACGGTTTGCTGGTTGGCGGAAGACTATTATTAGAGTTTGTGTTACTAATCATCAGTTTGCTAGCATTTTTATGGTTTCCTTTCAAATGGATAGGTTTAATATTTTTATTATTTCCAGCTTTTAGTATTTTCTTAAGGTTTATTCGGCTACGACCAGCGATAGATAGATTAAAA
This sequence comes from Nodularia chucula CCY0103, assembly GCF_963923915.1. Lineage (NCBI taxonomy): Bacteria > Bacillati > Cyanobacteriota > Cyanophyceae > Nostocales > Nodulariaceae > Nodularia > Nodularia chucula. The sequence goes on from NZ_CAWUOL010000112.1 coordinate 3,903, forward strand.
AATGATAACTTTGGTTATGCCTGGTTAAAAGTTTTACAGTTTGAATACTATGTAAAATTTTGGGGGATTTTAGGATATTGGAATGGCTTTATTTTAGGTACAAAAAAATGTCATCATTGCCGAGAAAGACTTCGTGTTTAGCGTAGGCAGCTTTTTTATGCAGCATTTAGTGAATAATAATAATAAAGTTCCTATCTATGACCTGGAATAAAACTCAAGCATTAGATATCGTCTGGTTTTTTCATTCATAATTATGAAGTTCAACTCCAATCGTCGCTTACTTTATTTCTCACCCGCATGGTCAGGAGGACTAGCAGACTATGCCCATGAACAGGCACAAGCTCTAGGACGTAGGGGCATTCAAGTTACCTTATTGACTTCTCCAGCTTATAAAAAAGAGAAGACAGACCTATATACAATAAAGCAAACTTTAGTTCCTACAGGTGCATTTAATTTCCCCTTAGCCTTAGTGCGAAAAGCAGTCTTAGCTGCTAATATGCTGCAAAATTACGCTCAACTTGTTAAAACTATTAAAGAAGAAGGTTTTCAGTATGTTTTATTCGGTTCTTATGCAGAATATTTAGCCCCTCTTTGGGTTGCTCCCTTGCGTAAATTAGTAGAATGGGGTGTAACTTTTGGATCAGTTGTTCATGACCCAGTACGAGGATATGTAGTAGGTCCGTTGTGGTGGCATCGTTGGTCAATTGCTTGTGGGTACTCGTTTATCAAAGAAGCTTTTGTTCATGAAGCTATCGAGCTAGATACAGAAAAACCAATGCCAGAACTGCAAACTACTGTTATCCCGATTGGTCTTTATCATTTTCCTAAATATCAGAATAGCCGAGAAAAAGTTAGGACAGAATTAAAGATTCCCGAACAGGCTAAGTTGCTTCTGTCCTTTGGCCATATTCGCGATGGCAAAAATCTGGATCTGGCATTAAAAGCGATTGCCAACTTTTCCAATGTTTATCTAGTGGTCGCAGGAAAAGTTTCTACCTCGACGCAACGACCTGTAACTTATTATCAAGATTTAGCAGAGAGTCTTGGCATCGCTGAACGATGTCGTTGGCTAATTGATTTCCTACCTGAACAGAAAGTAGGTGATCTGTTTAATGCTTGCGATGCCGTTTTATTAACATATAGTGCCAATTTTCAGTCTGCTAGTAGTGTTCTCAATGTTGCCGTTAATTATCAACGGCCTTGTATTGCTTCAGCAGGTGACGGAAATTTGCGTACTGTTGTTCAGAAATATAAGTTGGGAGTATTTGTGAAACCGGATGATTGGCAAGCTATCCGTGATGGCATCCAGCAATGGTTAAATGGAATTGATCCACCTGAATGGGAACGGTACGAACAGGATAATTCTTGGGATAAAAATGCTGAGATTATTTGTCAGCGATTTTGGGGATAAGGTTGAATTCTGAAAACGAATTACCATAATTTGTATAAATCAAGTTTATAATCTGTAATGCTGATTTGTTAGCAAGACTTACTTTATTTACTCCCATAAATTATTGCGGAAATATGAAATTAATTAATCAACAAACAGATTTGTTAGAAATTAGCCCAGCCATAGATAATTTGATTTCAAACGGTACTATTGTAGGCAGTTCAGGTCGTACTCATCAAGTTCAAGGGACTTCAACAATTAATAATTTAGTTGTGATTTCTAATTTAATGAATGAAATGAAAACAACCCATACCCTAGAAATCGGAATGGCTTACGGAGCTTCAACACTTGCCTTTTGCGCAATGCATTCAAAATTAAAGCTCAAAGAATCTGAGCATATCGCTATTGATCCCTTCCAACTTGTAGACTATGACGAATGTGGTGTCCTAAGTGTTAAAAATGCTAATCTAGATCAGTTTTTAAAGATTTACTATGAGCCTTCTTGCTGTATTCTTCCTCAACTAATGCAACAAGGTAAAAAATATGACCTAATTTATATTGATGGTTCTCATTTGTTTGAAGATTCTTTTTTAGATGCCTATTTTGCAGTACGCCTACTCCGTTCTGGAGGTGTAATGTTACTGGATGACAGTTCAGATCCTCATGTTGCTAAAGTGATTTCTTTTCTTCGTCGTAATCTTCGCACAGGTATAGAAGAAATTGACCTAACTCCATACCGACTAACAAATCAGAGATCCCTTAAATATTACCTAGCTCGGCAATTGGGAAGACTTCAGTTGACAGGTTTCCGCCTAATAGGAAAAATAGATAGACCCTATGGAACCTCATTGGTCAACTTCTAAATATTAGTTATTTGAAATTTTGTAGCCCTCATAGTTGCTTAAATTCTGAAACAATATGAACTCCAAAATTATTGTGGGTAGCATTTTAAGCTATAGCTACAATCAGATTATTAGTAGTCTACCATCCCGTAAAATCCGCACGGCATATCTCAAAGCGTACCTAGCACAAGTAGGTACTGGTACTTCTATCCAGATGGGATGTAAATTTTTAAATGGGAGAAAAGTGTATTTAGGCGATCGCAATGTGATTAATTTTGGCTGTTTATTAGATGGTCGCCATTATATGATAAAAACTGGTTCTGATGTTTCCATTGGACCCGAAGCGACTATTCTGACATTAGGTCATGATCCACAGTCACCAGAATTTGCTGATAAAGGTGGGGATGTGATTATTGGCGATCGCGCCTGGATTGCCTATCGTGCAATAATTTTACCAGGGGTTACTATAGGAGAAGGTGCTGTAATAGGAGCTGGTTCAGTGGTTTCACGTTCTGTTGCCCCCTATTCCATTGTTGCGGGTAATCCAGGCAAAGTGATTGGAGAAAGATCATGTAATCTGACATATCAACTTAATTATTTTCCTTGGCTACTTTAATGAAAGTAAAATCCATGTCAACTAATTCGCCCACTATCAGCATTTGTATTCCCACTTACAACGCCGAGAAATTTATCCGCACAACGATCACCTCTTGTCTTTCACAAACTCAAGCCCCCTATGAAATTTTGCTATCCGATGACGGTTCAGGCGATCGCACTTCTGATATTTTGACAGAATATGCCCATTACCCTCATGTAAAAATTATTTCCCCACCTCAAAGGTTAGGTATTGGCGCTCATTATCGCTATCTCTCAATGTCGGCATCTGGTACTCATGCAGTTTTCCTTTCCTGTGATGATGCTCTTCATCCCGACTTTGTGCAAGTCGCCACACGGGAGTTACAAAAAACTCCTGAAATTTCAATGTTAGCTTTTGGTGGTTTTTCCTGTAACGCCAATCTTCAGCCCCAGAGTCGTTTTGGTCTGAGTTACCCCACTCATCTATTAGAACCGCCCAACGGCTTTAATCACTTTATTCACAGCTGTACTTATATTTTATCTACCTGTGTTTGGAACTGCGAATTTCTTCAGAAACTTAATCCCTTACCAACAGAAGCCGGACTAGCTACAGATTGGTATTGGTCTTTAGTAGCAGGTCTTGAGTCTCACATTCGGCTATCACGCCAACCTTTAGGCTATTATCGCTATCATGATGCTAATTCGTCTCATTCCAATCCAGAACGTTGGAAAAATCATGCCATTGAGATGCTAAATTATTTAGCTATGAATCATGATTTAACTGAAGGCTTACAAAGGCAAATTGATCAAAGATTACAAGCTTTAATGATTAAATCTGTGAAACAAACAAAAAATTCTCCTGTGGTAATAGAAAAACTCAAAGAGCTACTTAAGAGTTTTCTAGTAAATATTTTTACAAATCACCCAGCTTTTATCAAGACAAATCATTAAATATAAGGCAGTAAATCATGATATTAAAGAAAATTCGCTCAATTACTCCTGGAATTTACCAGATATTGCGGAATAGCTACAGAAATTTCTTGTTCAAGATAACTTCAAGCAAATCTAAATTTCAAAATCTCTTATCTCAATGTCAGACTAATGAAGAAGTTTTTATGCTTACACAAAAAATTATACCTTCTGCACAAGTCAAAAGCGAAATTTTGGCTTTAATAGATTTTCTCAATATCAACGCTCCATCATCTTATCTCGAAATTGGATTATCCACTGGTGGTACGCACTTTTTAATTCGTTATCTATGTCCGAGTATCAAAAATTCCATAGGTATTGATATAGATATTCAGAATACTCATATCATAGATACTTTGACGCAAACATCTTCTTTTCATTATCTTCAAGGACGATCAGATTCCCAAGAAACTCTTAAAAGTTTAGGTATTTTATTAAAACCTAATACTCTTGATATTTTGTTTATTGATGGAGATCATTCTTTTGAAGGTGTGAAAAGAGATTTTGAATATTATAGCCGTTTTGTGAGAGATGGTGGATTTATCGTTTTTCATGATATAGTTGCAGACCATAACCAAAGGTGGGGAAAACCAACTGATAAATGGTCTGGAGGAGTACCTGATTTTTTCAGGGAGATATCTAAAAAATATCTAAGCCATGAGTTTGTTGAAGATCAAAATCAAGATGGTTATGGAATCGGAGTTATTATTTATAACTCACAAATTAATACAAATTAAATATCTTCTCTCATTGTGTTGTGTATAGTTTATATTTTATTATTTATGATGCGCTTAATTCGATTAATTAAACAATATTTATCTCGATATTTTTCTGTAGGAATCCCTCCGTGGCATCCATCTTATTTACAAAAAAGATATCCACAATATTTAATTGGTAAAGCGTCTTATTCACCTAATTTACGAGTTCTTAGCTTTGGAGAAAATTCAACACTTAAAATTGGAAACTTCTGTTCTATTGGTGGAGGAACACAAGTTTTTTTAGGAGGTGAACACAGGATAGATTGGGTGACTACATATCCATTCTCTGTCCAATGGAAAGCAGGAAAAAATATAAAGGGACATCCTTATTCAAAAGGAGATGTTGAAATAGGAAATGATGTTTGGATTGGAAATGATGTTGTTATTCTGTCTGGCGTTACCATCGGAGATGGTGCTGTTATTGGTGCTCGTAGCGTTGTTGCTAAATCCATTCCACCTTATGCTATCGCTGTTGGAAACCCAGCCAAGGTAATTCGTTTTCGATTTTCACAAGAAGTAATAGATCGATTACTAATGATATCTTGGTGGGACTGGGATGAGAAAAGAATTGAAAATGCTGTACCATTACTTTGTAATACAAATATTGAAACATTTTTACAAGCAGTTGAGACCAGTAAATTGTGAATAAACTGTTCATATCAACTAAACCTCAATGAATACAAGTTCCAACCAATGGCTAGTTGCCCTACTAGGAGCGCGTATGCACTATGCTGTCCCTCGCATACTGCATCAATCCAATTTACTTAAACATTTATATACAGATATTTGCGCCGTCAAAGGCTGTCCGAAACTTCTCCATACAATTCCCAAGTCTTTACAACCCTCCAATCTTAAGCGACTCCTTGGGCGAGTACCTGAAGGGATACCAACCGAAAACATCACAGCTTTTAATAGTTTCGGCTTTAAATATGCTCAAAAACTCCGCCAAGCGCGATCGCCCTCAGAAGCGACTCAAGTCTTTTTATGGGCTGGTAAAACCTTCTGTCAACTTATTCTAGAGGAAGGATTTGGTGAGGCATCCGGCATCTATACTTTTAACACAGCTGGGTTAGAAGTATTGCAAAGCGCTCGACAACAGGGACTAATCACAGTTACAGAACAGACAATTGCCCCAAAAGCAATTGAGTATCAACTATTACAGCAAGAATATCAAGCTTTTCCTGACTGGGAATCGCCTTTAGAAGAAGACCCTTTTTTATTAGAATTATCAGCCAGGGAAAAAGAGGAATGGTCAACAGCCGATGTTATCCTTTGTGGTTCAGAATTTGTTCGGGAGGGAATTATTGCCTGTGGGGGAGCAGCTGAACGTTGTAAAATACTGCCCTATGGAGTTGATGCGCGTTTTTTGCTTCCAGAGCATTTACCCCATGCTGGATCTTTGCGAGTTTTAACCATTGGCGGAGTAGGATTGCGGAAAGGCTCACCCTATGTTTTAGCAGCAGCCAAAAAATTACAAGGATTAGCGACATTTCGCATGGTGGGTCCATTGGGTATTCAGCCGGAAATGAAATCTGTTTTAGCTTCTCATGTCGAACTAACAGGTACTGTTCCCCGTTCACAAATTCTTAATCACTATGCTTGGGCGGATGTTTTTCTCCTTCCTTCTATTTGTGAAGGATCAGCAACAGTTATCTATGAAGCACTAGCAGCCGGACTACCTGTAATTTGTACCCCTAATGCGGGGAGTGTTGTCAGAAATGGTGTGGAGGGTTTTATTGTACCGATTCGTAATTATGAAGCGATCGCAGACAAGTTAGAATTGTTAGCAATTAACCTTGATCTACGCCATGAGATGTCTAAAAATGCTAGACAAAGAGCTAGTGAATTTACTTTAAATGCTTATAAACAAAGATTATTGAAAATTTTAGCTAACATCTAAAAACATAACAAATGGTTGAATTAGCGCACTACCTTTTAATCGGAATCTGTGTTTTCATTGTGATGTGGGCAATGATTAAAGTTGAACGTGTTTACCAATTTCCATTTTTTATGGCTAGTATGGTAATTACCTTCATTTTGCCGCAGGTTTCAGCTTTAATCAATAATCCAGGGCTAGTAACAGAGAGTATGTTGTTCCAAGTCTTGATTATGGCGTGTCTTTGCCTCTCTATGTGCTGGTTTGGGTATAATCGTCCTCCCAACCGAAAATTATTATCTAAATTGCAGATATCTTTAAATAATAAAAAGCTTCTACATTCCGCTATCTTTTTAACAGCCATCGGTTGGATTTTTGGTATACTTACTCGACAAGCAGCAATTACTTTAGAACAAGGCACACAATGGAGTGGATCAGTTACAATTTTTCTTTTTTTTCAACAGGTTATTTATATTGGCTTTGCTATCTTTTTAGTACATTTTTTAAAAAAACCATCTGTAATTAATATTGTAGGAACTATCATTGCAGGATTTCCGATCATCCAAACTATTTTAGCTGGAAGAAGACAACCAACAATGACCTTTTTAATGATTATTGGTTTTTGTGTTTGGTTTATGCTAAGGTTAGCGCCTCCCAGATGGTTAGTTCTCATAGTCCTGATTGCTGGTATTTATATAATTCCTGTTGTTGGACAACTCAGACATGGTTTCTGGGACTTAATATTCCAACAAGATTGGCAGAACTTAAAACTTTCTGCCGAAGATTCCTTTGATGCATTACAGTCAGGAACAATTTTAGAGTTAAGAAACGCAGCATTAGTTATGCATTTAGCTACGTCATCTGGAAACTATGAATATGGTGCAGGATATTGGAATGCTCTCATATTTCAATACATTCCTGGTCAAATAATTGGATATGATTTTAAAGACGCACTACAATTTAATTTACAAAGAGAAAGTAATTTAAGTCAGGATGGATATGCATTTCCTATAGGAACAACTTGGACGGGGATTGGGGATTCTTATTTACAATTTGGTTATTTTGGTTGTTTAATATTTGCTCTGATGGGAGTTTTATTCAAAACTTTATGGGTGTCGTCAATATATCAAGGAAGCATTGTCGCTGCTCTTTTATTTATGAGTTTAATTAGTCCAGCAATGGTCGGCATAACTCATGGAACAGAACGGTTTTTTCAAGAATTGATATTTCAGGTTATTGTAATTACTTTAGTCACTTATTATGCCCGTTCTTCTGTAAAAAGGCAAAAAAATTTTAAAGTTCATAAAATTAATTAGTCATAGATTATAATGAAACATTTATATTCTTCATGTAAAGTAGCAATTTTGTTTGCTAATTATGGTCCTTATCATATTGTTAGAGTTGCATCTGCATATCAGGCTGGTAAATCTAGAGGATGGAATGTTTTTGGCATTGAATTAGCCCGTTCGGAAGTAGAATATCCCTGGGAAACACAACTTGATAAATTTCCTGGAAAAATTCATTCTGTGATTGATGATATTTCCTTAGAAAAGGTCAATTTCATTCATTTATTTCGCAAATTAATCTCTGTTTTAAATCAAACCTCCCCAGATGCTGTAGCAATTGCTGGCTATGCTCGACCCTCTATGCTTGTGACATTGTTATGGTGTCTATGGCATGGTAAACCTGCTATTCTTCTATCCGAAACTACAGAGCATGACGAACCTCGCTCTTGGTGGAAAGAAAAAATTAAAAAATTGCTAGTCAAAAAATATCAAGCTGCTTTAGTAGGAGGAAAACCACATAAACGTTATTTAGTCAATTTAGGAATGCCATCTGATGCTATTTTTTTAGGTTACGATGTAGTTGGTAATGATGTTTTTCGCCCTAATCATGTTAAATCTTTATTTTCTCCATTAAGTAAACCATTCTTTTTAGCTATTAATAGATTTGTTAAGAAAAAAAACTTACCATTTTTACTTTCAGCTTATGCTAAATATCGTCAAGCAGTAGGTACTGATGCTTGGGATTTAGTTCTCAGTGGTGATGGTGAATTACGTTTACAACTAGAAGAACAACTTACGACTCAGGGAATAAAAGATTACGTTCATCTTCCTGGGTTTCTACAACAAGATGAACTGTTACCTTACTTCGCCCATGCTAGCTGTTTTATTCATGCCAGTATTCAAGAACAATGGGGATTAGTAGTGAATGAGGCGATGGCAGCAGGTTTGCCAGTATTGGTTTCTCATCGCTGTGGCTGCTATGAAGATTTAATCATTGAGGGAGTTAACGGCTTCGGTTTTGATCCCGACAATATTCAACAGCTAACTGATTTGATGCTGAAAATGAGTTCAGGAAAAATTAACTTAAAGAATATGGGACAAGCGGGATTAGAACATATTCACAACTTTTCTCCTGAATACTTTGCTCAACAATTAATTCAATCAGTTGAATACGCTTCAGGACAGCATTAAATATAAATATGAAGGTTTTAATGGTTATTCCTGCGTTGGGAAATGTCTATGGTGGACCGACAAAAGTTGTTTTAGAGTTAGCAGAATCCATTACTAAATTAGGCATTGGTGTTGATATTATTGCTACTTGTGCAAATGGTTCGACAAGTCTAGATATGCCTTTAAATGAATGGATTATCCAAAAATATCATCGAATACAGTATTTTCCCTATTTAGATTTCTTCGATTACAAATTCACTGCTTCAATGACAAAATGGTTATTTAAAAATATAGCTAACTATGATATCGTACATACAAATGCTATATTTTCTTATCCAGTTTTAGCTGCTCATTGGGCTTGCCAATTTCGTAATATTCCATATATTGTAACTCCTCACGGCATGATGGAGCCTTGGGCTTTAGCTTATAAAGCTTGGAAAAAAAAGCTTTATTTCAATCTTCTGGAAAAACCAGCTTTAAAAAAAGCGAGTTGTATGCAAATGTTAGCTTCTACAGAGGCTGAAGGAATCGAAAGTCTTGCTTTAAAAACACCGTTGGTTATTGTACCTAATGGTATTCATAGAGAAGATTTTACATCTCTTCCTAGCTCGGAGATTTTTTACAGAGAATTTCCAGAAACTCGCAATAAAAAATTAATTATATTTTTAGGACGTATTGACCCGAAAAAAGGATTAAATTTATTAGCGCCGGCTTTTGCTCAAGCATACGCAAAATTCCCGGAAACTCACTTGATTGTTGCTGGACCTGATAATACAGGGTTTTTATCTACTGCTGAAAGCTATTTTATGGAAGCAGGTTGTAGAAATGCTGTGACTTTTACAGGAATGTTGACAGGTACTTTAAAATATGCAAGTTTAGCAGCATCTCATATCTATGTTGCTCCTTCTTATTCTGAGGGTTTTAGTATGTCGGTGCTAGAGGGTATGGCTGCTGGTTTACCTTGTGTGATTACTACTGGCTGTAATTTTCCGGAAGCTGGAATGGCTAATGCCGCTAGTATAGTTGATATTGATGCTGATCAAATAGCTGATGCCTTGATGGAATTTTTGCAAGATTCTATCCAAGCAAAAGCAACAGGCGATCGCGCTCGGCAATTTATCCTAGAAAATTATACATGGGATAATATAGCTGCCAAAATGATTTCAGTGTATCAAGATATAATTTCGCTGGAGAAATAAGTTTAATTCGTAATTAGTGAACAGTTGAGTAGACGCAACGAGAAGTAGCATGATCAAGAATTTGTGGAGTTGCGCTGTTCCTTAACCGCACCTACAATTATGATTAACTGAACTGTATGGGAATATTGGGCTGAAACCCCATGTTTTAAAGAATTAAGAGTTTGGGTAAGGATTCAGCCGTCAACCCTCAACCGTCATCAACGTTTATGGAAGAAATACTCACCTTAAAATCTTTATTATTACAAGGTAACATCTCGGAAGCCTTAGTGATTGTCGAAGAACTAGAAGAAATGAGTCGTGAAGATAAAATTAATAATATCCGCAACTATGCAAAAGTCCTGCTCCTACATCTAATCAAGCAACAAGCCGAACATCGAACAACCCGGTCTTGGGATGTATCAATTCGCAATTGTGTTCGAGAAATTCAAATAAAAAATAAACGCCGTAAGTCAGGAGGCTATTACTTAACATCAGAAGAGTTGCGATTAATTTTTGAAGAAGCCTATCCATCAGCTTTAGATAATGCCTCTCTAGAAGTAGAAGAAGGAAGATATGAAGTAGAAGAGTTGGAATCAAAAGTTGATCAAAATGTTATTATTAATCAAGCCCTAAATTTAATTCAATAACCTTGATATATTGCATAAAGGTAAATGCTATCCATTAGTTTTATGATTAATCGCGCTCGGCAATTGATCCTCAATAATTATAAATGGGATAGTATAGCTGCAAAAATGATTTCGGTTTATCAAGATATAACTAGGGAAAAATAATTTCATTTAGTAACTCTTCCGCAATCCAATTCACATTTACCAACTAATCTAGGATGAAAAATAATGTATACAAATACTAATGAAAAATACGAATACTCTTACCAAAATAGCGCAGTATCACACCATCATGCTTACATTATTTCTGCTCTAATGGAGATGATATCGGAAGCTGCTGCTGTCCTGGAAAATAAACAAAAACCACGCATTTTAGATATCGGTTGTGGTAATGGGAGTTTGACTAACTTAATTGCACAACATGGTTATGAAGTTGTCGGAGTTGAAGAATCAGCATCAGGGGTACAGTTAGCTCAAGATACTTTTCCCAACTGTAAGTTTATTCAAGGTAGCATTTATAATCTTCCCTATGCAAAAATAGGAGATAATTTTGATATCGTCATCGCGGCTGAAGTAATTGAGCATTTGTTTTTCCCCAGAGAGTTAGTTGTAAATGCTCAGAAATGCCTCAAGCCAAATGGTCGTTTAATAGTTACTACCCCCTATCATGGCTATCTCAAAAATCTTATCCTTGCTGTTTCTGGTAAAATGGATAAACACTTTGCCGCTCTTTGGGATGGTGGACATATAAAGTTTTTCTCTGTAGCTACAATGACAAATTTACTCAAATCAGAAGGTTGTACAGATATAAAATTTAAATTTGCAGGTAGATTACCTTATGTTTGGAAATCAATGTTATGTTCTAGTGTAATAGCTGACGGGGCGACAAACAAGGCTAAAAACAAGACAGTGTAAACAATGTAACGAT
>NZ_CAWUOL010000113.1:0-15044 GCF_963923915.1 Nodularia chucula CCY0103
GAGAATTGTAAGCATTGCCCAAATTGCCCAAGGAATTACCTTCACCACGGCGATCTCCTATTTTCCCTTTGATATCCAAAGACTGCTGATGGAAATCAATCGCCCGTTGGTATTGTCCCAGAGAATTGTAAGCATTGCCCAAATTGCCCAAGGAATTACCTTCACCACGGCGATCGCCTATTTCCCTTGATATTTCCAAAGACTGCTGGTGGAAATTAATCGCCCGTTGGTACTCTCCCAGGGACAAGTAAGCATTGCCTAAACTGCCCAAGGAAATACCTTCACCACTGCGATCACCTATTTCCCTTGATATTTCCAAAGACTGTTGGTGGAACTCAATCGCCCGTTGGTATTGTCCCAGATCATTGTAAGCATTGCCCAATGAAATTAGAGAAGCTCGATAATTCCAATTTTCTCTCGCCTCAAGTTCTGCCCATTTACTGACCAACTGCCCATATAATTCCACTTTGTCTGCGTAATAACCCCGCAAGGACAAAAATTCATGGCAAACCCAAATGCTATCAAAGGCAGAATTATAATCTTCCAACTGATAAAAATGATCAAAGATTTCTAAGTATTCTTTGACATCATCTTTTGTATTCCAGGGTGGTTGTTTAGCAATTGAGCGATAATAATCAATAGCTCGTTGATGCGCCTCTGTTTGATCACCTGCTTTATACCGCACATACTCCAAAACCACTGGCTGAAACTCAAACCACCGCTTACCATTAAGTTTTTCTACTAACAAAGAACGCTTAACCAGATTCCTTAACTCTTGCTCAATTTCTGCTGCTGAACTTCCCGGTAATACAGCCAAGGCTGCTGCGCTATTAATTGCACCACGATACACACTAATATTCAGCAATAAAGCCTTTTGTACTTCACTCAATCTGGCAAAACTGGCATCCAATACCAACACCATCCCCACATTTTCCCGGCGATGCACACCTATTACGTGGGGATCTGTCAACAACTGCGGCAAGTTGCCTAAACCTAAATCTACTAATCTGCTTAAATCCGGGTCTTGGGAATATTCTTCTTTTAATAAATCAGCTACCAATTTCAACAATAAGGGATGCCCATCTACCAATTTGACAAACTTTGCTTTATCTCCCCGAATCTCTAATTCAGTTAACAGTGCGACTCCTTCCTTTAATTGCAAACCTTTGAGAGTTAGCCATGCAAAGCCTTTTGGTAATTCTGGTCTTTCCCTAGTGGTGACTAAGACTTTACTCTTACTGCCAGATTCCACCCAAGCGTTAAAGAAATCACCATAAAATAGACTTCCCCATTGTCTATCTGCTTGTAATACACTCTCTAAATTGTCAATAATCAGTAAAAATTGACCAGTTCGTAAACACCGAATCAACGCCTCGACTAACTGCGTTTCTTGTTCTGGAACCGGAAAGCCAAACTCTTGTAATACTTTTCTCGCTAAATCGCTAAAACTTGCCCCGTTACTAACATCAGCCCAAAAACGTTTAGGAAAACCCCCAATTTCATCGTAAATTTTAGCGGACAGTGTAGATTTCCCTGTACCACCAATGCCTTCTGTGCCAATGAGGAATGTATTTTCATCGGTTAACCATTGCTGTATTTTGGCAATTTCTTCTGTTCTTCCTTGCCAGTAAGCCAAGCTTTTGGGCGAGTCACCTGCTTTCAAAATCCCTGGTGATTCGGCTTTGGTACTGCGTTCTATCAACTCGACTATTTCTTGCTGTGCAGTACCATAAACAGCAATATAGTTAGTTACTTTGGGCTGTTAGTATTCCTACTCAAGTCATAGGTTGGCTGATTAACATTGCCTGCTGTATTTATCTGTATACTTTCATCGTAAGATTCAGCATTGAGACTCACAGAGGCATCACTTGATTTTTGTTCTTGCAAAATTTGAGCTATTTCCTCTGCCAGAGCGGTATCAGCTTCTAGAATCTTCTTCAGTTGCACCCGCAAACTTGCTTGTAAATCTTCATTCTCTGGATTTTCAGCTACATCTGTCGCCGCTTCTTGGGCTGCTTCTTTAGCCTCTACTTTAGGTTGTAACTTACCCCAAATAGCCTTGGCTTTATTCCAACCATCTTCACCAACTTTTTGAGATGCTCCTTCTATGGCTTTATTACCTGCATTCAGCAAAAATGGTAGACAGGGAGCCAGAAGTTTGACGATTAAGCTGATATCCATTTATTTACGCAATTTATCGCGGTTAGTTATACAAATGTATACTAGCGCATCATAATTCTGAATTGCGGTAATAGGGTAATACAGCAATTACTCATCAGGAATCCAAGTTTCAGGAAAATTTCTTAAGGTTCCCTTTTTAAGGAAGTCATAAAATGGCACAAATTATCATTGTCGGCGCAGGCCGCACAGGTACAGCACTTGCCCTACTCCTAGTCAAACATGGCATTAATGTTACCCTCATTGAAGCTGCAAAAGACTTTAATCGGGTATTTCGCGGTGAGGGATTAATGCCTAGTGGCTTAGATGCACTCACACAAATGGGACTATCTGCATTACTGGAAGATATTCCGACTCGAAAACTGGATGGGTGGGAGTTCATCATTAACGGAAAACCATTATTTCGCGTAGATGAGCCAATGGGCGCAAGTCGTCCCTGTACACTGGTATCACAACCGCCACTGCTTAAAGCCTTAATTTCCGAAGCTCAAACCCATGATGGATTTGTATTTATCCCAGGTGTTGCTGTCAAAGATTTATTGAGGAGTGATAATCGTGTTGCAGGTGTAGTTCTCAGTGATGGGCGACAACTAACTGCTGATTTAGTTATTGGTGCTGATGGTCGTAACTCAATTGTCCGGGAACGCACCGGATTAAAATTAATTAAACAGCCGAAAAATATCGATATTCTCTGGTTTAAGCTGGCAGCTAGTCCCCAGTTTGTCGATGATAATGTATTTCTGACTATTGTAAATAGCGAACGAGTCTTTAGCATCTTTCATGGTGCAGAGTCAGGTAAACTACATTTAGCTTATGTAATTTCCGCCATCGAACCAACCGACTACAAGCAAACAAATTGGGCAGAAATTTTCGCCTCACTATCCCCCGCATGGTTAGCAGAACATTTCCGCCATCATGCAGACACCATCGAATCTCCCATTAAGTTATCTGTTGTAGTCGGTCGTTGTCCCCAATGGCACGCACCCGGTATATTGCTTTTAGGTGATGCTGCACACCCCATGTCCCCTGTTCGCGCTCAGGGTATAAATATAGCCTTGCGTGATGTGATTGTGGCTACTAATTATCTAGTCCCGATATTATCAGCAGATGCAGAACACCAGCAAATTGATTTAGCGCTATCACAAATTCAAACAGAAAGGGAGCCAGAAATTATCCGCGCCCAGCAACTCCAGTTACAGGAAGCCGCACAAGGTGAACTACTGCGAAAAAATTCCTTAGTGCGATCGCTCTTAGTACAATTTGCACCTTTACTAAGTAAAATAATTAAAAATTCTTGGTTGCGCCGACAACATGAAATGCGCCAAGGAATTACACAAGTAAATTTAAAAGTATAAAAAACTTCTACAAATAGTAACTATTTGTTGCAAATACTACTATTTCAATGTCATATTTATATATTTAATGCAAGATCAAAGTATGGGTTCTCATTAAATACCCATAATCCCTAACTAAAGTTAAAGGGAGGAAAAAATGATTAACAAAGCATATCTCTTAGCTTCAGCCACCGTTTTTGCTTTAGCGGCAATTCTGCATTTTATGCGACTCGTAAATCATTGGTCAATGCAAATTGGCACATTCAGCTTTCCATTTTGGGGTTCCTGGTTAGCCGTAATTATGGGTTCTATATTAAGTATATGGGCGGTTAACCTAGCAGCCAATCAGTGGAAACCTAGCCGACAGTAACATACTTTGATCAACATCAATTCTAGTCGCCTTATCCCCCAGATTAACCCACATCTGGGGAATATTTCCATAAATAATCAAGCCCCCTCATTGCTTGCGGAGAGGGGGTTGGAGGTGGGGTTCTTATACCTCATAACACCAGGAAGTGCTGTAAACTATCAACAGATAGAGATATTTTGTCAAATTCATCAGGGTATAGCCAATTTAAATATAGCTAATTCTTAATAAAAAATTTATTTATAAGCTAAAATTTACCCAACTTAGGTAATGTGTTGAAAAACTATTTTTAGTAAATCCCCTTGTGTAAAAGGTTTAGGTAAAAATCCAGAAGCTCTCACTAGCTTTGATTTAGCTCTATCTATCAGACCTGTTTTAGCTGTTACCATAATAACAGGCGTATTTTTAAACGATGAATGCTTACGCAATAAAGAGCATACCTCATAACCATCAAGCTGGGGCATTTCAACTTCCAATAAAATTATGTCCGGTTTATTTCGGATAATTTCTGTTAAAGCGTTGAAAGAATCAGTAATTGTAATTACAGAAAATATTTGCTCATCCAAATAACTTTTAATACTGTTTAAAACTGTCAAGCTATCATCAATACACAGGATTTTATATAGCCTTTTCGGTACAGGGGTTTTACCTGACTGACTCCGATGAGATATATTTTGATTATCTTCACTTAGTTGAGGATATTTTTGTGCTGGTTGTGTTTGCAGTGATGGCTGATGATAGCGGACAACTGGTGTATTCTCTGTGTAATTTTTCTGACGATGAGGTTTTTGATACTGTTCAACTAATAAACGGATATTTAAATGACAATATTTTGGCATATCATCGAGAAAGCTGTCCGAAACAAATTCATAACTTCCCTCTTCTAAGCACAAAAATGTCTCTAATACTTCTATGGCTAGTAACTCTATCACCATTCCGGCTTCAGTGGGACTGAGATATTTCTGACTAACTAGCCAACAAATAGCCAGATAATCTGGGTTGGGTATATCTTGATTCTCCAGCCGATTTTCAAACATAGCCTGCAATTGCTCATCAATTCCGTCAGGAAGAGTTGAGAGTTGTGGACTTAAGGTTTGCAAGGTTCTGTAAAGCCGCTCAAACATCTTATCTGAGTAGCAAGCATAAATTAGCTTACCCTCTTCTATGTAGATTGACCAAGAACCAGCTGTGCTAAATACTTGCAAGCAACCATTAACAGTTTTACTGGTAATTTTTTTTAACAGAGATATGGGTTGCAGTTTTTGAAAAAATCTATATCTACTAATAGGAAGTGTCTTCATCGGCACAGATTTGAGATATAATTTATAGCCACTATGAAATTCAGTGAATAACTGTTTCAGCATTCACAACAAGAGTTTTAAAAGTAGTGTTCAGCTTAATATAGCGGTGATGTTGAAGTTAGTACAGAGATTCTTCACCCCTAACTCCTAATTTCCCAATATCTGCTAAGATATGGTTCATCTATTTATAATTTGCCCTGGTAGACTCTGTAAAAGCGCAGAATAACCCTAAGATTGTACTAATTGGCTTACTTTTACAGTAACTCAACTGCGGTAAACAGACTATTGGCTCTAGCCCATCAGTAACAAAAATATCTTTCTTATAAGTATTATTCCGGTTGATATGTTCGCTAATCGGCAGTTAAAGCTCATATAGCTAGATGAGAATGTATTGAAATAAACCAAGTATCTCTGTGGATTAGTATGTTCACAAGTTTGAGATTGTAGAGGTTTTGTCGTCAACTTTCAATGAAATTATCGCTTTTACGACAATAACAGTAAATTTCCGTTCCAAGGGAAGTCATGAGGTGGGTTTGGTTTTCAAAGTTATAGCAACTGGTGTAGTGGGGTGTAATAACTGTGATAATGATAAATTGAGATGACGGGAAAATTGCTGGTAATAAAATCAGCAAAAATTTATCACCGGATACCCACTAGAAGGATATCTAGTCTTATATGTGATCAATTTTGATGGTCATATCCCAGAAGGATAGTAGATATCGGCGCAATCGGTCTTTATCCCTGAATGGTAGAGTGCAAATTGTTTGTGGACTAATTTTTAGGTTACTATAGTTTTTCCCAAAAGAAACAAAAAAATTGTAAATATCATCATGAATAAGTAAAGAAAATGTAAATAGAAAATAGTAGCAATTTTCTATACTTCCTGGGGAAGTCATATAGCAGAGAACACTTCAGCAATTGTTACAGTGAGTTTTGCGCTTAACCCTGGGGACGGGTTAAGACCCGAATGGTGTGTCGGTTTTATCTGTCCTTAAACCAGCGAACAATTTTATCCCCACAGTTATTAAAAAAATGTTCAGTGAGAGTATCTTCACCACCCCAAGCTGGAATTTTTGCCCCCAATGTCGTAAAAAAATCATAAACAATAAATTGAGCCAGTTTACTCTTTTTCCCCGTGGCTGAATAAATCATCTGACAAGGATAAGCTAAAGTACCAAAAGTAGGAATTAAACCTACTAGCAACGCCACCCAAGGTAATTCTCTATTTTCCCTAGCTTCTGATAACATTCTGCTAAATGTATAAATAGTTCTATATACTGGACCTCCCGCAGCCAACCAAATTAGTAATACTATTTCGTTAATCAATCCAGCCGAATATAATAATGGTATTATTAACAGTTCTATGGCTTTGAATAATCCTTTAATGCCAAGATGTACGCCAAAATCTGTTAAATAAGCACCAGCATTTTCACTGGATAAACGTCTAAATAAGTCATCGGCTGCTTCTGGTTGCAGTTGACCACGCTGTTGCCAATGCAAAACTCTATTAGAAACATAATCTCTGGCAATTTTCAATCTATAGCGCTGAGAACTTAGGAATTTGAAAAACTGCCAAATTAATTTTTGATAATGAATCTTTCTAAGATTACTAAATATTTTTAATGGCAGAGATATTATCAATGTTTTGGCAATTAACCACAATATTCTGCCTGATTCTCGTATATACCAAATTAAATGATTTTTAGCAAACCAGTTAGCCTGTTCTTCCGTTAACTTACCTTTATGCAACTGATATTTAATGCTGCTGTGAAACCTCGTCATGGATTTCCATTTTTTTTGTGCATATTCTAGATGCTCGACCTGCTCTATAATTTCTAAGTATTCTGATATTCCGAGTTTGTTTTCTAAATTTACCTTTTCTTCAACTAAATATTGCTTTAATTTATTGATATCTACATTATCAAATAATGCTGCTCTATGTTGAAAAGCTTTTGGTAAATAAAAGGAGAAAAGTGTAAGAAAATTTAAAGGAAATAAGGCAGGAACACCAGATTCGCAGTCTATAAAGACAAAAACATATTCTCCATCTATGTAACTTTCTAATAAAAAATTATTTAAAGCTGTGGGACTACCTTTACCCGCTTGCCAAACTAAACCATCAAAGCCAGACTTCATCAGTTGTTTTTGCAATGGTAGCATAATATGATCAACTAACTGATGTAATTCTTGTCCTTGGTTTTGATTAAAAGGTTGGTGTAGTTGAACGTGTCTTCCTTGAATAAATTCTGTATCTAATTGATAGGCTTTAAATTCTTCATTCCACCCCATAGCAAATGCGTCAGCAACTCTGAGTTGAAAACCAAACCAGTATTTAACTAGTTGCTTTAATATTTTGCGGCGATAGTAAGCACAGCTTAAGGCGTTTTGGTTCCAAACGTAAGGATTAGGAACACCAAAGAAAAAATAATGAATTAAGTTGGCTATCTTGTCTTCAAAGAAAATTTTTCTAGCAATATTACCTTCAGGTGTATTTACTAAAAAAACTTGTCCTGATCTACCTGCACCTAATAACTTGGGCTGGGAGTCTTTGTTAATGTCTACCATCTGAGGTTTTATATTTTAATGAAATTAACATATTTCCAGATAACTTTTATAACTCTGTTATATCTGGACTGCTCCATTATCAGGCTAATTTCCTATAATTGCTCCCAGGTCTAAAAGTGTTTGTTGTTGGGACTGCGTTAAACCAAAAACCCCTGTAATATTCATGTCTTCGTAAGGTCTGGGATTTCGGAGAATTTTCACACATTCACCACTGTCAATATCCCATAGTTGGATAGTTTGGTCTTCACTACTACTCGCCAGGAGGGGATTTTTATCTGGATGAAAATGGATAAAAGCAACTCCGTAAATCCATCTTGTATGACCTTGCAGCACTTTGAGACATTTCCCGGTTGCAATATCCCAAAGTCTCACAGTTTGGTCTTTACCACCACTAGCCAACAAAGTACCATTAGGACTATACGCCACTGTAATGATAGCTTCTGTATGTCCTTTCAGGGTTTTTAAGCATTGGCAAGTTTCAATATCCCAAATTTTGATAGTTTGATCTTCGCTACCAGTGGCTAAAGTTTTGCCATCGGGACTGAACTTAGTTAACCAAATTGCATTGCTATGTCCTCTAAAAATTTTGCAACATTCTTTTGTCGCTAAATCCCAACCTCTAACTATTTCTTCAGCACCAGAACTTATTAAAAGTTTACCGTCAGGACTGTAAGTTACACAGGCGATCGCATAAGTATGATGAAATAAACCAATACATTCCCCTGTATTCACATCCCACAGCCTCATCTGACAGTCAGTGGAACCACTAGCTAAAGTTTTGCCATCAGGACTGTAAGCCAGGGAGATTAACCACTCCACATGACCACGACAGATATGTAAGCATTTTCCCGTTTGTGCGTCCCAAATTCTCACAGTTCCATCAGCACCACCACTAGCCAAAGTCTTACCGTCAGGACTATAAGCTACTGTTCGCACCCAATGGGTATGTCCTTGCAAAGTCTTCAAACATTTTCCCGTTTGAATATCCCACAGTTTCACTGTCTGGTCTTCATGACCGCTAGCTAAAATTTGCGGTGGAGAATTATTAGTTAATGGAGAAACATCCAGCGCCCACACACCGCTACTATATCCTTGAAATGTTTTTGTACAAAGTCCTGTGCGGATATCCCAGAACTTCACCGTTTGGTCTTCATCACTAGCAATGAGACTTTGACCGTCAGGACTAAAAACCAGGGAACGAATACCATTAGTATGACCTTGTAAAGTTTTCCGACATTCCCCTGTGTGCATATCCCAAAGGCGAATTGTAGTATCTGCACTACCACTGGCTAAAGTTTTGCCATCCTGACTACAAGCTACACACCAAACAGGGGCTGTATGTCCGTGGAGAGTGGCGAGAGAATTTCCTGTATCTATATCCCAAATCTTTACAGTAGTATCAGCACTACCACTGACTAGGTTTTTACCATCTATACTAAATGCCACAGCCCAAATCACATCTGTGTGTTCTTGCAGGGTTTTCAAGCATTCCCCAGTTGTCACATCCCAGAGTTTAATGGTTTGGTCAACACTACCACTGGCTAAAATTTGAGCATCTGGACTTATAGCAATAGACCAAATCCAATTTATATGTCCTAGCAGAATTTTTAAACATTCTCCTGTTTCGATATCCCAGAAACGAATTGTAGTATCAATGCCGCTACTCGCTAGCACTGAACTATTTTCATTTTCAACCAAAGCTACAGACCAAACAAAACTAGTATGGCCTATATAAGTTTTCAGACATTTACCTGTTTGGCAATCCCATCTTTTCATGATGGGTTCATCACTACCACTGACTAAAGTTTGACCATCAGCACTAAAAACCAAAGAACGCGCCCAACCTCCATGTGCTTCCCAGCTTAAGCGTTGCTGTCCGTCTGAGATTTGCCACAGGGAAATTTTGCCATGACTATCGCCTGTTGCTAACAAGTTACCATCAGGGCTAATTGCGACTGTAAAGGTGTAACTCAGATTGGTTGTAAAGGTAGATTTTGTTAAATCTGAATGAGCAAAGTTTGTCTTGTGTAAATTCACTCCCTTAAAATCGGCTTGCCAAATCGTCAAATCAGAAAAATCATAACCACTTAAATCAACCTGCATTTGCCGGAGTAAATTGATGGTATTACCACCTACATATCCGCTATCAATGGGTTTTAGTCTCCGCAATGATGATAAAATCTTCATTAAGTGTGTGGCAATATGTTTGATGTTGCCAAAAATAGCAATTAATTGTTTAATAATAGGGTTAAGAATTAGATAAATTTGAATTTCTTTAATGTAATCTTTAGCAGTCGCTTTAATTAGTGCATGGGTTTTAAATAAAGCAACATTTTGAGTAGTAATTTCATCACAGACTTTTTGAATTAAACAACTGGTCATATATTCCATTAACACAGGCTGTAAACTAAATGAGCCATTGCCTTTTTCAATTAGACTACGCCTTTCTAAAGCTTCTAGGGCTTCCAAGATTTGAGCCGAGGAAATTGGCGAGAGTAAATCAGCTTGAATTTCTGTAAAACTTACAGGTTCGCGGTTAATTGCTAACCAGTACATGACTGATTTTTCTAAAGCTGATAAACGTTGAAATTGTTGCTCGATTAAATCTTGAATATCACCGAATATTACAGTACCTTCAGCCAGGAAATTATCAATTTTACTGTCAAATAAATCACGAATAGTGTTGGCGACAATCTTTAATGCTAAGGGATTACCTGCATAAGATTTAATCAAAATTTGCCATTCATTGCTTGACCCGGTAAAATTTCCTTTGCAGTTAAAAATGGCTTGTCCATCACTGATTGATAAACCTGATAACGGCAGAGTCTTTACTGGTAATATCTCGCCTTCTAGTATTGCTACTTCTTTAGGTTTTTCTCGGCTGGTGAGAAGTAAACAACTTTGGTGGCGAAATTCACCAATCCTTTTAAACAATTCGCCGTAACTTTCATAACCAGGGCGATATTGACCTGTAGCAGCTGCATTACCGTTCAAAATAATCTCTGCATTATCGAGAATTAGCAGACAACGATGTTTTTGTAGATAAGTCAGTAATAAGGAAATCTGCTCAAAGATAGATGCACATAAATAATTTTCCTGTTCTTGGGAAAGAACTTGAATTAAGGTAGTTAAAAGTGATTCAATAGTAGGGGCATTGTGGAGCGATCGCCAAATCACATACTCAAAATTTTTCTGAAGTCTTTCACCCAGTTTCACAGATAACGAAGTTTTACCAATTCCCCCAATTCCCAATAGCGCCACTAACCTAGAACGGTCTTGAATAATCCATTTTTCTAAAATTGCTAGTTCTTGAGAACGACCGTAAAAAATAGAAACATCAGGCGCTTCACCCCAATCAGTATGGGTAGTGGGGGTATTGATTTGATGAAAATCCCATCTTCTGAGAGAGGCGCGGAGGTTATTTTTAGTTACTTTTTCCCCCATTGCTTGGGAGAGAATTTTCCACAGTTGAAAGCCCACAATTTTGATGTAGTCAGGATTATAACCAAATTTTTCGGCAATTTCTGGATATGTTTTTTGTTCCCAAGACTGTCGAAAAATGGTTTCTTGTAAATCATTTAAAGATGCTTGTCCGAGAATGCTTTCTACAATTACTAAGGCTTCTTCTACAGTCATTTGTCTAGTGTTGCTTACTAAAGATAACTATGATTGATAACTTTGAATAACTTTTAATTACTGCAAATAATTAGCAGCTTTTCTATGATGCTATCAGTTGTTGATTCCCCAAAAACAGCAACTTTAAATCATTCACACATTCATTGGAATTATTTTGGTCTATGACTACCACCTTACAAAGACGCTCTAGCGCCAATGTCTGGGAGCGTTTCTGTGAGTGGATCACTAGCACTGATAACCGGATTTACATCGGTTGGTTCGGTGTTTTGATGATTCCCACTCTCCTAGCTGCTACCACCTGCTTTATCATCGCCTTTATTGCTGCACCTCCTGTGGATATTGATGGTATCCGCGAACCTGTTGCCGGTTCTTTAATTTATGGCAATAACATTATTTCTGGCGCAGTTGTGCCTTCTTCTAACGCCATTGGCTTACACTTCTACCCCATCTGGGAAGCGGCTTCTTTAGATGAGTGGTTGTATAACGGTGGCCCTTACCAGCTAATCATTTTTCACTTCTTGATTGGCTGCGCCTGTTATCTGGGTCGTCAGTGGGAGTTATCTTACCGCTTGGGTATGCGTCCTTGGATTTGCGTAGCTTACAGCGCTCCTTTAGCTAGTGCTACCGCAGTGTTTTTGGTATATCCCATCGGTCAAGGTTCTTTTTCTGATGGTATGCCTTTGGGTATCTCTGGAACTTTCAACTTTATGTTGGTGTTTCAAGCCGAGCATAATATTTTGATGCATCCATTCCATCAGTTAGGTGTAATTGGTGTATTTGGTGGTGCTTTACTTTCTGCGATGCATGGTTCCTTAGTCACCTCAACTTTGGTACGTGAAACCAGTGACACCGAATCTGCTAACTATGGTTACAAGTTTGGTCAAGAACAAGAAACTTATAACCTTGTTGCCGCTCACGGCTATTTGGGACGATTATTCTGGCAATATATCAGTTTCCAAAACTCTCGATGGCTACATTTTGTTTTAGCAGCTTTGCCTGTGATTGGTATCTGGTTTACTGCTTTGGGTATTAGCACAATGGCGTTTAATTTAAACGGGTTCAACTTCAATCAATCCATACTTGATGCCCAAGGGCGGGTAATTAATACCTGGGCTGATGTAATTAACCGTGCCAATTTGGGAATGGAAGTGATGCATGAACGCAATGCTCACAACTTCCCTCTAGATTTGGCAAGCTATGAAGTTGCACCTGTAGCTTTAACTGCTCCAGCTATTAACGGCTAAGGGCGTTGCTCAAGGTTTAATTGTCGTTTTTTATGATTGCTTTGTTGGGGGATGGTGTCTGCCATCCTCATTTTTTATTGGCTGCGATCGCCGCCTCAAGCACAGGTGTATAGTATATGAAAGCATGATTGGGAGGGAGGATTCAATCGTCATGAGCGTAATTGTGGCTAAGTGGACAATTGACGAATATCACAGCATGATTGACTCTGGTATTTTGTGCGATCGCAAGGTGGAATTACTGGAAGGAGAAATTGTCGAAATGCCTCCAGAAAGGGAACTTCACGCTTATTGTAGTGATGAAGCGGGTCAGTATCTCACAGATTTGTTAGGTACGCGTGCCACAATACGTCATGCTAAACCCATTACCCTACCCAACGACTCAGAACCCGAACCTGATTTAGCCATTGTCCAACGTTTAGGACGGGAGTATCGAGAACATCATCCCTATCCAGAAAATATTTACTGGTTAATTGAGTATGCAAACTCTAGTTTAGACAAAGATTTAGAGCTAAAAAGCAAAATCTACGCCGCAGCAGGCATTTTAGAATATTGGGTTGTGAATCTCAAAAAGTTACATTTAGTGGTATTCCGAGACATCCTAGATGGAGAATACGCGACAAAACAAACTTTGACAACAGGAACAATTCAACCACTGGCATTTCCAGATATTTCTATTTCGGTGGAACAGATATGCGATGGTTCTCAAATTAATTAAATAGGGACGGCGTACACCATCCCATTTATTTTATCTTTCCACTTCCGCAACTTCTTTGGGAACCCCAGCCGTTAAAACTTCATGTCCTGTAGATGTTACCAAAACATCATCTTCAATGCGAATCCCAATCCCCACCCAGCGAGGGTCTGTTTCTGGTTGGTCTTCTGCGAGTTTGGTATCTGGAACTATATAAAGTCCTGGTTCCACAGTTAACACCTGTCCAGGTTGCAAAATCTGCGGTTTATCTTCACCGTGTTGATAAACACCCACATCATGGACATCTAAACCTAACCAATGACTGGTGCGGTGCATATAATAGGGTTTATATTTTTCTTCCTCAATTAACTTGTCAATTTCTCCTTTGAGGATGCCAATTTCTACTAACCCTTCAGTGATAACTCTGACGGCTGCATCGTGAACGCTGTTAAAAGTATTACCGGGTTTTACTTGAGCGATCGCCTGTTTTTGCGCCTCTAAAACAATCTCATACAATGTTTTTTGCTCCGGTGTAAATTTACCACCTACGGGAAATGTCCTGGTAATATCAGAGTTGTAATAACCATAAGCACAACCAGCATCAATCAGCAGCAATTCCTGATCCTGCATTTGCCGATGATTTTCAATATAATGTAATACACAGGCATTCACACCAGAAGCCACAATGGAAGGATAAGCTGGCCCCATCCCACCGCGCAACCTAAAGATATGTTCTATTTCCGCCTGGATTTCGTACTCATAACGTCCAGGTGCTGTCACTTCCCTAGCGCGGTTGTGTGCTTCCACAGCGATATCCGCAGCTTGACGCATCAATTCTAATTCCCCTTCACTTTTCAGCAATCTCATGCTGCTGAGAATAACTCCAGTATCTTCAATACCTCTGGGGCCTGTGCCACGCTTGGGATAAGTCCGGAGCAAATTTTGGTAATGTCGGAGAACTTTATCATTAAAAGTGCGATCGCGTCCTAAATGGTAGTAAATGCGATCCGCTTTTTCCAAATACTGGGGCAATTTTTCATCAAGTTCAGCAATCGGGTAAGCTACATCTGCACCATATTTTTCCTTAGCTGCATCCACCCCACAAAGGTAACCAGTCCAAACTTCCTTTTCTCGATCCTTCGGTTGCACAAATAGCACAAATTGATGTTCTGGATGGTGTGGCGCTAAAACGGCGACTGCTTGCGGTTCATTAAACCCAGTTAGATAGAAAAAATCACTGTCCTGACGATAAGTATATTCCACATCGTTGTGCATGACTGCCATTGGCGCACTGCGAAAAATCGCCGTACCATTACCAATTTTTGCCATTAACTGTTGACGACGCTGCTGATATTCTGCTTGCATAGCTAATCAAGTCTTATATTTTAGTATTATTCTACACTTTATACAAATGTCCACTGGATAAATTGGTGGCTAATTCTGATTATTTTAGCCAATATTTATCTGATTAATCACATATTAATTGAATATAGCCATGATAAACTGTGCTATCTGCTTAAAATATTGGTATCAAACTCAAAGGTTTTATCAACCCTAGCTACTAAACTTACTCACATTTAAATTTATAGATAATCACGAACTCTAAAAGTAAAACTATTTTAAATATAGATTTTTAATGATATACAAGAACCTCATCTTCCAGGAAAGAAGGGGAATACAGCGTTTCCGGCTGTTATGAGGTACAGTAGCAGCAATTAGCAAACCAGT
>NZ_CAWUOL010000114.1:0-14899 GCF_963923915.1 Nodularia chucula CCY0103
GGTTTATCTTTTAAAAAATAAAACCCCTTAGCAAACAAGACAGCTAGGGGGTTTTTTGCTACTATGCTACTATTTGACAATCTGAGTCAATCCATTAATATAGTTACAGCTATAACAAGCTGATGCGATCGCTATAACTAATTTGTTACTTGGGAATCTCATCACCCTGAACTAAAATTTTTTATCCCCTTAACACTTGTAATTTTAATCGAAAGGCTGTGGGGAAAGAATTTTCAAAATCACCCAAATTTTTGATGATTTCCGGTCATTAATTTAGTATTGTTCCCATTTGTTCCATACAACTCTACAAATCTTTTAAATAGTAGCATATTTGCATTTTTAGAAAACTTACTTAATCTAAATAAGCGCTCAATATTCCTCTCATTTAAATTGCGTAAATAAGGTAAATCTTCAAGCAATGTCAAACAAGAAGCAAAATGTAATAGGATTTGTAGCAATGGTTTAGGCCAATTTAAATCACTATAAATATCTATAAATAACTGATGCTCTTTATCAGTTAATGGGAACGCTTGAAAGATTACAATTATCCTTTTATTATCATAAACTGGAATACTCAATTCGATAGTATAAGGAGTGTGTAAAATTAAATCTACCTCTACAATCGGTTTTCTCCAAATTCGCAGAGGATTTGCTGGAGAATCTAACACTGTTTGAAATTTGATAATTCCGCCAATATTTGTTGGTTGAAAGTGGTTAATATTGATAATTTTTAAATTATTTAAGCTAAACTTATGGACAGTTTCTAAATGTTTCAAATTCAATAAATGATAAATTTGACAAAGGTAAGGAAAAGGTAAAATATACTCTTGGCTGATCATGTGTCTTTTTTTTAATCCCAACTTATGCGCTGGGGTGAGACATAAATATCCTTGATATTGATCATCTTTAATATCAGGTTTTAAATACATCCAACTGAAAAAAAACCAAATTGTAGTCAAGAGATGTAAAATTTCTCCTCTGGAAACATAACTGTCAGCGAATACTTCTAAACTACTATCAGTAATTCCAAAAATCCACGCAGGGATACCTAACAGCCAAATTCCTGTTTTGAATCTACTAATAAATAAGGCAAATTCTAAGTTGGAGTCTGGCTGGTCTTTTTCCTGAGTAGTTTTAGGATTCCCGCATAAATTATGAGTCATAAAAATGTAGCTTTCAAGATGTTGAGCTACATTAATCGTAGATATACCTACGAGGTATAACCTCTACCTTGAGAGTAGATAAATTTTTCTATGGTTTTATATTTATCGATTTTTTTGTAGCGATAACTACAAAATTTAGCCAATATATTGATTATTTCTGATATATGGCAATTACTATTCAAGTGAGGTACAAGCGGTAATAATTAAACGCAGATAATTTTGTACTTTATTAGACTAGGAAATACTATATGAATATTCGCCACGCCCATGAAGCTGATTTATCTGTAATAGTGGCAATTTATAATGCAGCAATTCCCAGTCGCCAAGCAACTGCTGATTTAGAACCAGTT
The DNA here is from genome assembly GCF_963923915.1 of Nodularia chucula CCY0103. Taxonomy (NCBI): domain Bacteria; kingdom Bacillati; phylum Cyanobacteriota; class Cyanophyceae; order Nostocales; family Nodulariaceae; genus Nodularia; species Nodularia chucula. Next base: position 1,514 of record NZ_CAWUOL010000114.1, read on the forward strand.
TCTGTACACAGTCGCCGGGCTTGGTTTCAGGGGCGATGTTCACAAAGACCGATTTGGGTGATAGAACTAGAAGGTATCGTTGTGGGATGGTTGAGTTTTAAATCATTTTATGGGCGGCCTGCTTATGATTCTACTGCCGAGATTAGTATTTATCTCGCCCCCTATGTACATAGATGTGGTTTAGGAAGTCAACTGCTAGCCCAGGCTATTAAAGAAAGTCCTAATTTAGAGATAAAAACGCTTGTGGGTTTTATTTTTGCCCACAATAAAGGGAGTTTAAACCTATTCGTTAAATATGGTTTTCAACAGTGGGGATATTTACCACAAGTTGCAGAACTTGACGGTGTGGAACGGGATTTAATCATTATGGGACTGCGAATTTAGGGTTGAGGACTCATATCATGTCTGTTTAATTAGTTACAATTACCAGAATCATGTCACCCCACCCCAACGCCAGACCGCAAGCGACTATCGATTACCCACCAAATTGTTAACAATCTTGAAACCTGTATTTTGCAAGGGTCATAGAGATTCAATTTTTTACGAACTTGACAAATTAGCCTTTGATCTTCTCGCTAAAAATCCACTTTTATTGAGAATGAATAACGTAGGTTTAAGGCTGTGCGATTTGGTGAGCGATCGCTCTCGCAAATGTTAAGAAAGATCCGGGTAATGGATAGCAGCAATCGAGGAGGGGAACTGGATTTGCGGTGAGTCCGCGTAGGCGTACTTTGTTTGTATAGCCACGTTCGCCCTTGGCGTTGCGTTAGCAATATTCTAATCGCTAGGGTTACTTTTTCTGGAACATCCGGCGCTGACGAGATTTTTCAGGTTGAGGTTTCCACAATGGTACTACCTCGGCTTCACTACTCTCGCGGGCTACCCGAATCAGCAAAGCTGCACCCACTAGGCTAGAAATCATGGAATTACCACCATAGCTAAACATTGGTAGAGGTAAACCTGTTGTTGGTAATGCACCGGTAGCTACTGCAATATGTAGCAGTGATTGTCCAATAATTACTGTTGTGATGCCAATGGCTACTAGTCGATTAACTGTATTTTTTGCTTTTAAGGCTACGATTAATCCCAGTGTGGCGAATAAACATAAGACAATTAACAGTAGGATACTGCCAACAAAGCCAAATTCTTCGGCAAAGATGGAAAATATAAAATCGGTGTCTTGAATGGGGAGATAAAATAGCTTTTGCTGGGAAAGCCCATAACCAACGCCCCAAGTTTTTCCAGAACCTACGGCTAATAGACTTTGTACTAGTTGGTAGCCATCCCCCATAGGATCGGCCCAAGGATTGAGAAAGGACATTACCCGTCGGCGCTGATAGTCTTTGATGCTAATACTTATGAGGGCTAATAGTATTCCCCCAAAGGCGGTTCCTCCTAAATACTTATAAGGTAATCCCGCAGCTAAGGCAATTAACCAAATAGTCATCCCACAAAGGGCGGCTGTGCTTAGGTTTGGCTGTGCCAAAATTCCTAAAAGGACTAAACCAAATATACCTAACCAAGTTAAGCGGACTCGCCAGGTTAACCTTTCCCATCCTCCAAACAGTCGCGCACTTTGTAGGACTAAAAAGGGTTTAATTAATTCTGATGGTTGCAGGGGAATTGGCCCGATGGCTATCCAACGGGCTGCATCAAAGGCTTTTTTACCCACTCCTGGGATTAATGTGCCGAAGATTAACAGCAAAAATAGGGCTACAAACCAATGGGAATTTCCCAATATTTTTTTGATGGGAAGATTAACAATGATGTTAAATCCAATTAGGGCAAAGAAAGCCCACACTATTTGACGCTTGAAGTAGTAAAGTCCATCTCCTTGACGGACATCAGCTACCGGATAGGATGCTGAAAACAAGATAATTAATCCTACGAATAGCCAAATCAATGTTAACCAGCGCAGTAACCGCGCTTCTAAAGCCCAGGTGGAGACGGAATTATCAAAAACGGGAATTAGGAGACGTAGATTCACGGTTCGGTACAGTAATAATTTAAAAGTTAGACATAAGGTTGGTAACTCACAATTTATAACTCATAATTTGGTGCGCTGCTTGGACAGCACCGTTAATATAAGTTGATACGGACTGTTTTTTTGGGGTTTGTCGTTGATGTAGCAATGTTCTCACAGTGGCGATCGCTTGTTCAATATCCTGAACATAATAACTTTTACTGGCTCTTTTGCTTTGGCGATCGTATAATCTCGCAAAAGCTAATGCTACTAAAGGTACACCCACTGCGGCACATTCATAAACTGTGTTATATCCCGCCCCACCGATGACTATATCAGCTGCTGCAAAACATTCAATACCGGGATAATGACTTACCCACAAGGTTTTTGGACAATTTACAGGACAAGTAGCAGCTAAAATTCTCACTGCACATTGGGGAAAATCTTGCTGTAATCTGAGGGTGATTTGACTAAAAATCTCTAATTCTGATGGTTTACCTGCTGCACATACCAGAATAGTTGGCCTGGATGGTTCTACTCTGAGGATATGCGATCGCGTGCTGTTTCTGTCTGGCAATTCTTCTGCATTACGAATCAACCAAGGTGCTGTATGCTGCACAATAGGTAAGTCACAAAAACCTAAATCTGTACCTTCTCCGGGAACAATGACAGTATTAAAGTTTGCTGCTACAAAATTTCGTAAGTTCTTGGCTTGAATATATTTAGGGTTAATATCCCGATGAATTAAAATTTTGGGTATAAAGTTCAATTGAGGTAAAATATCTGCCAATTCACCACCCAAACCTCTAGGAAAGGTATCGACAATTAAGCAATCATATTTAGTCGTGAGTAAAATCTGTTGAACTTGTAGACGAGTTGCGGAAAAACTAGCGTTATCTGGAATCTCATGCACTAAACAACTCTCATGATTGACTTGCTGTGCATAAGGACTATTGGTAATAATAGTGACTTGTGTATATTGTGCCGCAATTCTCCCCAAAGACAAAGCCCGATTTAAATGTCCCCAACCGCCACCAAGGGCATAAATTAACCAAGTTTTATTCAACTTGCGCCCATATCATATTCAAAATCACCATCGCCTTCAGTTTCTAAGCTGACAGCATCTGCTTCTGTAAAGCTGACATTTTCCCTATAGGTATGATAAAAATACTGCTCACGTTCATCATGATCCATACCCCACTCTTCAAAGCGATAATTGCCATAATCGGGATAAAAAGCATAATCTTCTTCATAAGACTGATCACAGTAGGGACAACCTGTGCTGTCTGTGCGATCGCAACGTCGTTTAAACAGAAATCCTACCATGCGATCGCAACTATTACTAAAGGATAAGTTGACTATAATTTCACAAGTGGCAATTTGCAGGCGATCGCCATTTTTTAGACTACCATTATTCCTCTGCAAACCATTAATTTTCACTCCCCTCCGTGTATCTTGGGCAATCACAATTAACTTCAGACTTTCCCAAATAATTAAAACATGATAATCTGCAATTAAATCATCTGTAATCACCACCCTAGAAACTTGTTCACCATTAATTTCTGCTGGCATAGCCTTAAAAATCCTGCCAATCGCCACTGGAGTTGTTAATAATGGTTCTTGGCGTTCTTCCGTATTCGGATCTACCCAAGTTAGTTGAACTTGCAACTTTTCCTCTCCTCCTGTTATTTTAGTAATTTGTTGATTTATACCTTTTGCTCAGAGAGCATTTTAGCCAAATTCAGTACCTGATAAACACTTAAAAACATAGCTATAATTGTCTGATATATCTCTGATGGATTTTTCGCATAATCAGGGGAAATTCTCACCCTCAAACTCATTGATCTTTCTGTAACTTTTAAACCTCCTACATAACAAAACTCAGGAATCTTGATCGCATCTCTGACATCATTTTGCAGAATTTTCATAGCATTGTAACGATCTTGAGAATAATTTAAACTCAAACTGATATCCAATCCATCGTATTTAACTTTAGATTTATACTTCTTCTTTCCACTGCGGGTATGTTTCCAACCATATTGTTTTTTAGATAGTTCAGTAATAGTTAATGTAAAACGAGTCTTATCTAAAAAACGCCCTTTAGTATTTAACCATTGATTTCTATAGATATCTATATTCCATCCCGGCTTATAAGGATGAGGAATAGTATTTATTTTATGTTGATTTTCTTCACCTCTTTGAAAAGACAATTTTAGATACATTGAATTTGCTGTGTCTAAATCTCTTATGAGCATTTGCATAACTTCTAAAATCAGATAATATCGATAATTAATTAAGTTTAGTCTCATAAACTTAGACCGCATTATTAATGCATAAATCCAGCCTATTATTAAACCTAATAAACTCCAATTCATCACGCCTAGCGTTACACTTAATAACCCAGACACCACAAAACTATTATATAAAGTAAAGCTAATTACAGATATAGATACTAAACCTATAAAGTAGTACAAAGCCTGGTTACTAAATTTCTCTGCTCTGATTTTTGCTAATTGAGAAAGAGATTTTATATCATCCAAATCAGTTTGGATATTCTCAAAAAATGCTGTCTCCTCATAAATTAATTGCTTCCGTAGTTCCTTTAATTCAATAGGCATTTGAATAGGCTCTCCTTAAACAATTAAAACCGCAAACTACTGACGATTTTAGGGGAAATTTACCATCAGAAACCACCAGATCAATTAATACAGAAATGCATTTACTGATTTGATTAACTTTATTTAATTTTTTTACAAAAGTTGAATATATGATATTAAACAAGATAAATTTAACTCAGTATAACAAAGTAAAAAATAAACTGTCAATCAGATATAGTCATCCGCTCTGATTTTTAACTTACTTGCGTAGGAGGGGAGTTACTTCGACTTCGCTCAGTAATCGAGGTAGTGGGAAACAGCTTTTTGAGTCGTAAGCGCAAAGCGCAGGCTACGCCAACAGAAATCAAATAGGAATCCTCTATATATATATTTATGCAGAAACCACAGCTGGCCTATATTTCTTTTGATGTTGTACCTGCACCCAAGGGCGCTGCTATTCATATTGCGGCTTTTTCTAGGGCTTTAGCAGCCAATCTTGGCAATATCGAATTAGTTACAGTTTCTCCTACAGCAGCAAGAACAGATAATCATGAAATCTTCCCACAAGTCATGCAAACTATGTTACCAGCCTTGGGGGGTAATTTAATTTCTAGAGTATTGTATTTTCAAAATATACTGGGGAAGTGGTTAAAAGATCGTCAATTTACAGCAATTCATATTCGTTCAATCTATGAAGGATTTTTGATAGCACTTCATAAACACCAATATTGCCAACAATTAATTTTTGAAGTCAACGGCTTACCTTCCATTGAACTCAAGTATCGTTATCCGGGAGTAGCTGAGGATAGAGAACTACTACATAAATTACATACCCAAGAACAAGTTTGTTTAGTAGCAGCAGATTTAATCATCACCCCTAGCCATATTACTGCTGGATATTTGCAAACTCGTAATGTCCCAGCTAATAAAATTCGAGTAATTCCCAACGGTGTAGATTTAGATGTGTTTACCAATCATCATCTACAGCATATCTTACCTGGAAACAGCCAGAATATCTGTATAAAAATGATTTATTTTGGCACACTTTCTCCTTGGCAAGGTGTTAACTTAGCGATAGAAGCTTTAGAACTAGTAAATAAAGATTTACCTGCCAATTTAACAGTAATTGGACAAGGGAAAGACTATCAAATTAAAAAGTTAAAGCAGCTAGCCTTTAAGTTAGGTATAGCAGATAAACTGACTATTTTAGAACCAATATCTCAAACTCAATTAGTTGAATATATCCACGATTCAGATATAATTTTGGCACCATTAATACCTAGCGATCGCAACTTAGTTCAAGGTTGTTGTCCCTTAAAGATTTTAGAAGGTATGGCCACAGGAGTACCTGTCATCGCTAGTGATTTACCTGTAGTCAGAGAACTAGGAGAAGATACAGTACATTTTTTATTAGTCAAGCCAGGTTCAGCGAAAGCAATTAAAGATGCCGTTTTGCAGTTAAGTAATGATAAAGAATTAGCCTCGCAACTGGCAAAAAATGCTCGCCAGCAGATTGAAAACAATTACACCTGGGAACGTGCTGGTAAAGCTTTAACAACCGCTTACACAGAATTAGGGATCAAACGATTAAGTAAAAGTTGAAGTCTTTGTTGCTCGTGAGCGATAGAATATTCATTCATGATGCGATCGCTCGCCCCTCTAACAATAGCATCCCTTTCTCCCGCAGTCATATTCAAACATTCCAACACCGCCTCACCTAATCTATGCAACTGAGAACGAGGGAGTATAAAACCATTTTCACCATGTAAAATCACCTCTGGAATACCACCCGCATCACTAGCAATACAGCAACAACCACAAGCCATCGCCTCTAACAGTGCATTAGGCATTCCCTCCCACAGCGAAGGCTGAAGATAAACATCACACAACCGGAGATATTCCGCCACCAACCCAGAATTAGATAAATGTCCGGTTACAATAATTCGCTCGGCATTTTCTGCTTCTTGAGTTTGATAAAATTGCCACACAGAATCCTGAGAAGAGCGTACCTCACCAATAATTAACAAACAAGCCGGACGCTGACGGCGAACAGTCGTCAAAGCACTTAACAAAAACTGCTGTCCCTTCTTTTCCCTCAACTCACCGCAAAAACCCAACACCACCTCATCCGGTGCAATTCCTAACTTCTCCCGTGTAATTTCACCAAAACCTTCCACACAGAATATACTTGTATCCACCGTATTTTTCAGCACCAACACATCATCTCGCCCACTCAGTAACTGAATTTTACGACACATATCAGCACTTACAGAGGTAATCACATCCGCTTGCTGTAGCGTCCATTGCAAACGGGCAAAATCACCAGGAGGAAACATTTCTCGATCAATATCATTACCACGGGCGCTGACAGTACAGGGTATTTTTTTCAATCCGGCAAACCAAGTAGACAAAAAACCACAGGGGAAAAGATAATGACCCCATACAGCATCATACCCGCGAGTCTGGTGCAACCAATCCAACACATTCAGAGTATGAGGCATAGTCATATCCCAATAACGGTATAATCCTATCCGATAAACACGATATTTTGCCCCTCTCGTTTCCGGGGGTAAAACTTCCCCAGGTTGTAAATAACGACTCCAAGTCACAACATCAACTTCTACATCTAATTGGCAAAGGGTAGTTACAAGGCGTGTAGCACTAGTAGCCAAACCCCCTAAGTCTGGTGCAAACCTTTCTGTAATTAATAAAACACGCTTCATTTAATTAGTTGGAAAAACGCACTTATAGCTGGGGAGTAGGGAATAGGGAGTGGGGAGTGGGGTAAAATTCTTTCGGTGTTTAACTTTTATGATCAGTTTATGTCCTAACGTGTACGCCTAGTGCTATAACTTTCGAAACCATCTTTACTTTTTATCAGCAACAAAAAAGAGGCCTATCTTGACCTCTTGACAACTCCCTAGAATGATGTGCGTTATATATTAATTACATCAAACCAGCATTAGTACCTTGTTTACCAGTTGCTAGTTCTACTTTCACAATTTTGCCACCCATTTTTTGAATGCGTTGCTGTTCCCGAAACCAATTTTCATAAGGAACTAGCTTAGTGAAGTAAGTATTTTGCAACTCTCTTTGAGTACGAATCCGGGTTTGACTAGGTACACAAGCAGTAACTTTAAACAAACGCGCCATATCTTAATTCTCCTACGGTGATTGTGAAAAGTTTTTTATTACAAAGAAAAATGGGAGTGTATATTCTATGGAAATATTTAAATTAATCACTCCAAGTCTGGAAATCAACTATCAATACTAGACCGCCAACACTCATTGAAAACATAAGCAGTAGAACTTTCTAGCACTCACAATTAATTTCCAGACCTTAATCAACCCGCACCTAACTTAATTAAGTGCAAAGCTGCTCTTAGCTCAAGCCAGAGGAGATATAGTCTAAGTAAACGCCCATTTCTTTACCAGCGTCGGGGCCGACTAAGCTAGCGGTTACTTCTTTGATAGCTTGGATAGCTTGTACAGTAGCACCTACGGGAACACCCAAGGAGTTGTAGGTTTCTTTCAAGCCATTCAATACGCGCTCGTCTAGAATGGAAGGATCGCCAGCTAGCATAGCGTAGGTAGCGTAACGTAGGTAGTAGTCCAAATCGCGGATGCAAGCAGCATAGCGACGAGTGGTGTACATATTACCACCGGGACGGGTGATGTCAGAGTATAACAGAGACTTAGCTACTGCTTCTTTGACGATCGCAGCTGCGTTAGCACTGATAGCTGTAGCAGCACGAACACGAAGTTCACCAGTTACAAAGTAGCCTTTGAGCTTTTCTAGAGCCGCAGTGTCCAAGTATTTACCTTGAACGTCTGAAGCGTTAATGACAGAGGTAATTGCGTCTTGCATTTTGTTATTTCCTTATTGCAATACTTATGTTTCAGCAGAAGTAAAAATGGCTTCAGCTTACTGCATCGCACCAACTAAGTAGTCGAAGTAAGCGCCAGCTTCACCGGAGTCTTCAGCAGACAGCAAGGTAGCAGCAACATTCTTCATCGCGTTAACGCCACCAGCTACAGCATCAATAGGAGTGCCGAGAGACTTGTACATTTCGCGGACACCCACAACACCGATTTCTTCGATGGGGGTAACATCACCGGAAACGATTCCGTAGGTGACAAGGCGGAGGTAGTAGTCTAGGTCGCGCAGACAAGTAGCAGTCATTTCTTGACCGTAGGCGTTACCACCGGGGGAAACAACATCAGGGCGCTTTTGGAACAACTGATCACCAGCTTGCTTAACAATGCGCTCACGGTTTTCGGTCAAAATTTGCGCGATGCGGAGGCGACGTTCACCACCGGAAACAAAGCTTTTGATCCGATCCAGTTCGCCGGGGCTAAGATAGCGGGCTTCTGCATCAGCATTCACGATGGACTTCGTGACGATACTCATTAATGGATTCCTCCAGTACTAATGAAACCAGAATTTGATAAAACTGGTGCGATTTAAATTTGTTGGGTAATAGTTTTCTTTTCTTCGTCGTTTTAGAGACAACAATTGCAAAATTGCCATAGCTATCGCTTTGTGACTTGGTTGAAAAAATCAATTACCTTCCGGAAAACATTTTCCGGCATTCTGTTGAGCATTTATGACTGTTCTTAATACTTTGTAATATTAGCTTTAAGATTTAACAGTCATTTTTTTCCCTGAAACCTTGATCACATAAGGGGGGAAGAGGCAGGGGAGCAGGGAGCAGGGAGCAGGGGGAAAGTTTCTAATACCCAGTCCCCAATACCCAATCCCTAGCCCCCAGTCCCCAATCCCTAGACTTTAGCGATCGCTTGGGCGGCCTGTCAGTACAGCAGGTGACAAACTAGACCAAGATTGTTTCACTAAGTCAGCAGCAGCTTGGACACTACCAAGGTAGTTACCAGCAGGTAGTGATGGGTAGCGTTGATAAGGTACGACATCTTCACCAAAGAAGCGAGCGTATTCTGCACTATCCACAATTGCCTCTACAGCAGCCCTTAAACCACTATCAGCCAGCAACTTGTTATATTGCCGGATTTCGCCTTGTGTAGCTGGTGCGCGTCCCAATAGGTGACGGAATAGGAACTCAATCACCTTGGTGTTGGGATAAGGGGTATAGAACCGTTTCCGGTAGATTTCGGAACTAGCCAACTCTCTAACAAACTCACGCACAGAGATTTCCCCGTTCCGCAATTTGCTGTCTAAGTTAGAACGGCGGTAGTCTTGGGGAACTTGACCACTAAATACATCCAACACTTGACAGTAAGCAGCATTAATTACTTGTTGCTTCTCTGCTTGATTCGCATTCATAGTCATGCGGTGAATCCGTGCAGGTTTGCGGCGACTTGTACCCACACCCACTTCCACAGACTGACCACGACCATCATTGAAGGAACGACCCAATTCAATAAACAAAGGCTTGGTTTTATCCGGGGCCTTGGCTTGGGCTGCCAAATCTGCGATCGCCTTCGCTAAAATCGGCATATTTGCTGAGTTCATGCGGGGCTTCACAGTCTCAAAGCTAGGCACAACCACATCTTTGTTCTGCTTAGTTAGCTGGTTATACAGCTTTTGAGTGTTGGGGAAATTAGCCGCAGGGAGAGTGGGGAAGCGACGATAAGGAACCGTATCTTCACCGAAGGCTTCGCTATATTCCACACTTTCCACCATCGCACTAATAAAAGCACGAATCCCTTGAGTAGCCAAAATCTGGTTATACTTACGGATTTCCGCCTGATTCATCGGCGCACGACCCAAGAAATGCTTAGTTCCCAACTCAATCACCTTCGTGTTGGGATAAGGAGTATAGAACTCTTTCAAATACAGATTCGAGTAACCCAAACCTGTAACAAACTCCTTAACAGAGATTTCACCGTTACCCAACTTACTTTCTAAAACCGTAAACTCATTTTTGATGACGTAAGGTGCAACATCACGCTCAAAAACTTGCCGATAAGCAGCACTAATCAAAGTATTTACAGCTACTTTATTGCTAGTATTTGCTACTAACTTAAAGACTTTAGTTTGTTCCCGCTTCTTGGTAACACCTTGATTAATGCGGAATTGGATATCTGGTTCTGTGCGGTTTTCTTTCACCGTACCCAGTTCGACAAAGCGAGGTGTTTCAACTTTCTGAACCTTCGCAGTACCGACATCTTCACGAATACTACCAACGCGCAATTGGCGCAACGACACACCAGCCGGAGTCAAATACCGTTCATAAGGTACTGTATCCTCACCAAATGCCTCGCTGTACTCTGGAGTATCCAGAATGGCATCTACTACCGCGTAGAAACCCTTCTTAGCCGCAAGATCAAAATACTTATTGTTTTCTTGACGACCGTAGGTAGGACGACCCAACAAGCGGCGGTGCATATACTCGATGGACTTACAAACATACAGCGATGTCCAGTACATCTTGCGGAATAAATCCGACTTTGCCAAAATCCGCACAAACTCCCGGACAGTAATTTCGCCGTTTTCCAGCTTAATTTCTGCCACCTTCAGCCGTTGACCTTCGTAAACATCACGGCCAAACACTTGTAGGTAAATCGCTCTAATTACCGCTTGGGTGGAGCTTTCGGAGAACTTGACACTTACACCTTGTCCGCCTTTTCTGCTGAGAGTGGAAGGAACTTGGTCGAGTTTAAATACCTTCCGTCCTAGAGTACCAGGAGCCTCACCCCGCGCCTTGGGATTACTCAGTTGGTTATTAATACCAGGCCCTTGGTGAATCAAGATGCGGCGGGTATCCTTGCCAAAAGGAGCCGGACTGCTGCTGGGGTTGCGAGTTGCTTTCGGGAAAATTGCTCCAAATTGGATTTCCAAAGCGTCATTACCAGAACCGTAAGGATGTTGATCTGGTAGTGGGCGATCGTAAGCTGCAAAAGTCGTAATAAACTGAGGTACTTTCCGGAAAGGCGCACTGTAATTAAACAGGTCTTGCTGTGGTCCCCAGTTACGACATTCTTGAGCTTCTTGACCCAGACCCCGGATGTAGGGTACTGTCTCTTCGCCAAAGTAATCGCTGTACTCGTCAGAATCCACCAAAGCATCAACTAAAGCCGGTAGACCACCGTTAGAAATAATTGCAAAGTATTTTTGCACTTCTTCACGGCTACTTGGTCCCCTTCCCAAAATGTGACGGAAAGCCAGTTCAATAACTCGGCTGTTAATAAAAGGCTGGTAGAACTGTTTTTGGTAAAGAGGAGATTTAGCTAAACGGCGCACAAACTCCTTCATGGAGATATCGCCATTCTTTACCTTGGATTCCAAATCAGAAATCGATAGGCTATAAGCACGGGTAATGTCGCGCTCAAAAAGTTGCCGATAAGCTGCTTTTACAACCTCGATTTTTTCACTGGCTGACAAACCAGGCTTCATCGCAAATTTAGGACGACGTTCTGCTGCTACAGAGTAAATTTGTGGCAGTTGTAACCCTTGTTGGTCGCCGGAAGGACGTTGACGAACCTTATTAGAAGGTGTGGGTGCTTTGAACTCGTTGAGCAAAACATCCATGTACTGAGACACAATTTCTGTAGCCACAGCATCTTTACGGAAATAGGAAAGTGATCCTGCTTTAATTTCTTGCAAAGCTACTAAAGTTGCTTCAGTAGAACAAGCATTTTCAATAATTTCCCGCAAACCCCGTGTATTCACACTAATGATATTGGGGTCTCCCGCCACAATCGCATAAGTCGCGTAACGCAAGAACCAGGATAAATCCCGTAAGCTCTTACCCATGTTGCTGGGGCCATAACGGGCGACATTAATGGGTCTAAAACCAGCAGGTGTCGGACCGCCAGGAGACGAGTTAAATATTGACCGGAGATTTTCTAGAAATCCGCCACGGCTTTCCACATAGGTTACAGTTCCCAGTTTCATGCCTTCTGTGACTGTTCCCTCAGCAGTAGCACCAGCTGTAGCCATAGCTAGTTCTCGTTCTTGAGGCTTTTCTAAGAAAGCCATCGGGGAACCGCCCACAAAAATCCGGTTAGCAGCTCTGGATACGATAATCTCGGAATTTTCCGTTAACGTTTGAGCAATTTCTAACCGCTTTGCACCAGATGCAAAATAGCTTGCTAATTCGCTGAGTTCACCGTTTCCCAAAAAGCGGTCTTGCTGCTCGGCTTGGGAAATGGTCGCCACAGTTAGAGTTTGATATAGTTGCGGACGCGCAACGGAGCTTCCACCACTTGCCTTAACACTCATGAGATTTCTAAAACTCCTTTAATTTATATGTGTTAAGTCTGGGTCGTTTTGAGGCTGCACACTTCAGTGTGACTATGGTCTAAAATTTTTGCCTACAAAACTGCCAGTAAATTAACCCAGTTAGCTTTAGATTAAAACGTTTTGCGTTTGCTCTGGTGATTTATTAAGAAGTATGTAGAATCTGTAATCTAAATGGGTTGGGCAGAATGAGTATATATTCTCTCTGGGCGGAAATTAAGGATTTTTTGTATCAAAGTGATACAAACCCATCAGCACATTTTGTAACAAGAGTAGTATTTTTTAATCTTTTTTAATATTTTGCTAAGTAAGTCGGCGATCGCACCAGATAACTTAGCATGAAGACTACAATTGGGGATTTAGGCTGGCGATCGCATCATCACGCACAAACACCAAAGCCACAGATATCCGATGATATGATGATCAATAAATTACCAAAAGTGTGTTGGTATCGGATAAATTCTAATACTTTAATTAAAATTCTTCATATTTTAAATCGGTTCAACTTACAGCAAATTGATAGCGATATTATTGGGATGGTCTATGGATGTAAGACAGGGTCAGCGCATCTCAAACCCTGTTGACAAGAGGACTTGCCTAATCAGCAA
>NZ_CAWUOL010000115.1:0-14641 GCF_963923915.1 Nodularia chucula CCY0103
TAAAACTACTATACCTGAATATGTAAAGTTTTGTAACGAGATTCAACATTTCTGCGGTTGAAGCTGTTGCTGGTTCTGGCAAAACTTCCTCAATTCGGGGGTTAATTGCTGCATTACCCGCCACAAATAAAATAGCAATCATGGCATTCAATCGTCATATAGCAGACAAGCTCAAAAATGATCCAGTAATTCCCAGTGGTCGAGTTACTATCAACACTGCTCATGGATTTGGATATTCTTTATTAATAAGTTATTTTCAAGGTAATAAACTTGATATCTCAGAAAATAAATATAATCAAATTGCTAAAGAGGTGTCAGCAAAAATTATTAATTCTCGCAGTGAATATGAACATGATCACAAAATTTTAACTATTGAAAATCTAGCAAACAAGTGGGTAGTTCCACCACCATTTTTTGATGAATTATCTCACCAAGGCAAGGCAGAAATTAAACAGTTCACTCGGATCATTCGAGAAATTTCACAATACGCGATGAGAACTTTAACGCCTTTAAATGTAGATGATATCTATAAAATGATTGAATATTTTGGTTTGGAAACCCCAGCCAATCAAAGCACACTATTTTGGGGAATAAAAGGAGATGAAGCAGAAGTAGTGTGGCTTTTAGGCTCAAATTTACTACCATTTACCTATAAATGTACCCAAGAATGGCAAACAGAACAAGAAATGAACTTAACTTATGTTGCTTTGACTAGGGCTAAAAAATCATTGTATTTAGTTCATTATTCTTATAAGGGTTCTAAGAATGAGTTAAACCATTTATTGTTGGATTCATTAGGGGGACTAGAATTACCAGATTCAGATACGCAGTTATCTTGATAAACCCATAATTTCTAAATTAAACAGCAACCCCAACAGTATGCGATCGCCCCACCTCATCCCCAGCAAATTCTTATTCTTAAAGGAAATTTCATGACTTACTGGCTATTTCAGGGCAACCCCAAATATTACCGCATCATAGACGGTATCCGCGACTTTGAGCAGATGCCCTGGCTTGTCACACGTTATGCCAAAGAAATTAGCCCTGGGGATGGGGTGCTGATTTGGAAAGCTGGGGATAAGGCGGGAGTATATGCGATCGCAGAAATTATCGAGTCACCCAAGATTATTACTAACCTCCCTGATATCGGCTACTGGATAGATACCAGCCGCATTGATGTTAAACCTTGGGCTAAGATTCGCTTTACCAGCAAGTTGATAGAAAAGCCACTGCTAAGGGAAGACCTCAAGCTTGACCCTGTGCTGAAAACTCTGATGGTGATTCGTCAGCCGAACTGCACAAACTACAAGGTGACACAAGAGGAATGGCAGCGTGTACATGAATTGAGAACTTAATACCCGATTCTTAGATGAAATAAAGTCAAGGGGAAATAGAGCGATCGCTATTCCCAAAACTCCCAAACTTATTATAAGAAACCATGAAACTAAAACGATTATTCTTAACCGCAGTGATAACCACAGCTTGTATTGTCAGCACTAACCTAGAAGCCAAAGCAGGTTATTCCAAATGTAAATCTGTCACAAAAGAAGCTCCAACTCCCTATTGTTTTAAGCGTGGTAATTCTGGAGAATTAATTAAAATTTTGGTCGAAGATTTAAAAAAAGCTGGTTATTACAAAGGTCAAAGTACAACTGTTTTTAACTCTGAAGTAGAACAATCTGTAATTAAGTTTCAGAAAGATTACCGCACCATTAAAGGTAGTGAATTTATGCCAGTTCTAGCAGTAGATGGAATAGTTGGGGAAAATACTTTAGTACGTCTTTGCCAAGCTGTAGGACGTGGCTGTGGTCCTAACGATGAATGGGTTTGTTATACAGGTTCACCAGTCTTGGTGTCTGATTGCTTAGATAAGTACAAAGAATAACATTTACAGACAATTTCTAGAAATCAACAAATGAGGGAATAATCAATGAAATTAGAATGCTTACCTCCAGCAATGCGATCGCTGTTTATTTTAGGATTCAGTTTAGCTACTGTAGCAGCTAATCAATTATCGGTATTAGCCCAAACTCGACAACCAACAAATGCTGAAATTAACAGATTACGTCAAGAACTTCAAGAATCAATCAGGTATGGTCAAAATAATAGTATTGCTGCTAGTTATGTTGAGGATAGACGTACTCAAGCAGAAAAAAATGAGAGAGAATCATTTGTACGTGCTTGGTCAAAAATTGAACCACAATTAGCACCTTTTATGGGTGCATGGCGTGGTTACGAAAGTGGTAGATATATTTACCCTTCAAACACCAAAGGACGCGTTTGTGTGGTTGTACAAGAAGGAGGTACAGGTACATTAAATACAGGTGTATTATTTAATGGAGTGATTAGAAAAAATAATGGAGGTTTGCTATTTAAAGAAGGAAATTTCTTAGGAGCAGCATTACTAGAGAAAGGCAGATTTGTCCGCAATTATGATATTCCTTTCCATCATGCCAGACCTCTGCAACCACTAACAAAAATGCTTGATTCTTTATACGATGCCTCACCATCACAAAAAAATCAACTCGCTCAACAATTTAAAGCTGCTGGTTGTACTACTTCAGTTGCAAGTTTAAACTCCCAAAATATTAGTAACAATAATTCATCTACTGACGATACTACTGCTATTCTCAATTTAGTAAAAGGTTGGGGTGCAGTTGGAGATATATCTATTATTAATAACTATGCTATTTTAAGTTATTTTTATGGACAAAATGGTGGAAACGTCACCTTTAGACGTACTACAGGGAAATGGAATATCATTGATGGTGGAAGGAACCAAGGTAATTGTCAAGATATTAATTGCTTAGTTAATAAGGGAGTACCTCGTGATGTTGCTACTCAATTATTGAATTACTTGGAAAACTCAAATGTTAGACAGACGCGTGAAATAAATGCATTTCGACAAGATTGGGCTAAAAAAAATAAAACTATCGCACCTTTTTTGGGATATTGGAAAAATCAGAGATGGCCTGATACTAAAGAACTTACCATTTCTTTTTGGCCTTCTTCTGTAGCTAATAAACTTTGTGTAATTGGCATATCTGAAAATGATCAATATGTAAAAACTGGTATAGTTTCTGGTAAAGATATTAGAATTGAAAACCAGACATTGACGCTATTTCAAAATAATGACAATTTTGGAGATTTTATTAGTGACTCAAATCAGAAATATTATTTAATCAATCCATCTAAACTTAATACATGGTACTTCAACACAGCGACCAAGCAAAAGTTACGCGATGCTGGCTGTACTGATTCAATTAACACTTTAAATCCCCAAAATACTAGTAATAATAATTCATCTTTAGCTGTTCCTCAAGCAGAACCTTCTATTGTTTCTAGCTCTACACCTGTAATGTTTCAAAAATTAGAAACTTTACTACAAGCAGGAAAATGGAAAGATGCAGATTTAGAAACTTGGGAATTGATGAAAAAAGTAACTAAACGAGAAAAGGAAGGAGAGTTAACAAAGGAAGATTATCAAAATTTTCCGAGAAAAGAATTGCAAATCATGGATCAATTATGGTTGAAATATAGCAATGGTAAATTTGGTTTCTCTGTACAAAAACAAATTTGGCTTGAGTTAGGAGGCAAATATAATGGACAACATTATGATTATGGTACTTTTCTAAAACTAGTTGAGCGCGTGGGTTGGAGACGAAATAGAACCAATCTATCCTACGATGATTTCACTTTTAGTACAAATGCACCACGTGGACATCTGCCGACCGGGGAGTTGGCTAGTGGGCGAGGTCAGACGGGTCTACTCTTCTCTAGACTTTAATCCATAAGCGTTTCACAAGATTGTAAATATTTCTTATTAAAGAATATATGGCATCACCGTCCATTGAGAATTGAGCAAGTCAAAATTCCTATTCCTTAATTCATAAAGGGGCAATGCAGTATCTTATGCAACAAATACCAGAGCAAACCCTGCTACAAATTGAACATCACTTTCATGAACTTATGAGAAAACGCGCCGGGGATTTAATTGACAGTCAAAACCTAGAACTTCCCAAATTAGCCCCTATCGCTAACTCTGAACAAGAGAAACATTGGTTTTCAATTCCCGGAATGTATGGCGGGTTTAGTTATTGGTTGGAACTCCAAGAAACCCAAGTCACATTGATTACTGAGAGTTGGTGCAGAGTTGTAGAAGGTTCAGGTCAAAGACACAAAATCACAGACCAAGGCATTGAATTGTTGGAAAAGGGGTTTGTATGACTCCTTTAAAAGCTGTTGAATTTAATGCTGTCTACTGCTAGTTGCGTTAAATTCTCCTGGACAGTAACAATCCTACCAATTAAGACCGTGACCAATTGGAAGCGATCGCCCTATACTCTTGTCACCATTGCTCCCATTTTTAAATTAAGAATAAGCGTAAGTGCAGCCGATTTTAGGTATTGCTTTTACCAAATCTTAGAATTGGTAAATTAAGTAAATTTCAGTAAAATGTCACTTGTTAAAATAACTACTTACTATCTAGAAATGCTTAATCCTGAACAACTCTGTTCAGTTCCACCAGGGGACTATCCATTGAGAATTGAGCAAGTCAAAATTCCTTCACCAGAATTTAACCGCTTTTTTTATAGAAGTGTAGGTGGTGATTGGTATTGGGTTGATCGTTTAAATTGGAATTATGAACACTGGTTAACTTATCTTGAACGCCCAGAATTAGAAACTTGGGTAGCTTACTGTTCTGGGACACCGTTTGGTTATCTAGAACTGGAATTACAGCCCAATAATAATGTAGAAATTGTTTACTTTGGTATTCTTAAACAATTTATTGGTAAGCGATTGGGTGGACATTTACTTAGTGTAGGTGTAGAAAGAGCATGGGCAATGGGCGCAAAGCGTTTATGGTTGCGTACTTGTAGTTTAGATAGCCCTCACGCTTTAACTAACTATCAATCACGAGGATTTCAAATTTACAAAACAGAAGTACACACTCGTGATATGCCAGATAATCCCTTGGGTCCTTGGTTGGGTGCATATAATTAAGCCTTCTCCAAACCTCTTTCTGAAATGGGGAATTGATCCCTGAATCCCTATTCCTTAATTCATAAAAGAGCAATACAGTATCAGAAATAAGCTAAATATAGTGATCGCTCATGTTATCCCCTATGAATTATTGTAATTACGATGGCCACACTAATTCCTTCATTTAATAGTTGCTCAATGAGGATGACCCCTGGCGAGAGGAGGTTAGCGCAGCGCATGGAGGAAAAACTAGATGATGATTACTTACTGTGGTATGACGTGCCAGTGGGGAAAAAGCAGTTGCACCCCGATTTCATAGTGCTGCACCCCAGCCGGGGCTTATTTATTCTAGAAGTCAAAGACTGGAAACTAGAGACTATTCAAAATATCAACCCTTCCACAGTCACTATAATTACTGAGAACGGGGTGAAAGAAGTTAAGCACCCATTACAACAAGCCAGAGATTATGCTCTAGCAATCAACAAGGTTTTAGAAAAAGACCCCGCCCTGGTGCAGCCAGAAGGTAACTATCAAGGTAAGCTGGTCATTCCTTATGGTTACGGTGTGGTTTTCCCCAACATTACCCGCAAAGCATTCAACGAAAGTGAACTACCAGCAGTGTTTGAGGAACATTTAGTTATTTGCAAAGATGAGATGTTACCTAGCACAGATGCCGGAGAATTTCAGCAACGACTTTGGGATTTATCAGCATATCAATTTGGCAAGACACTCACCAGTAGCCAAATTGATAGAATCCGGTGGCATATCTTCCCCGACTTACGCATTACTGCCAAACAGTTATCTTTATTTGATGTAGACGACACCACCCAAAAACCACCGCAGCTGCAAATTCCAGATATTCTGCAAATCATGGACTTGCAACAGGAACAATTAGCCCGCAGTTTAGGTGATGGACATCGGGTAATTCATGGTGTAGCGGGTTCAGGTAAAACCATGATTTTAGGTTTTCGTTGTCAACATCTTACACAAGTCAGCAATAAACCCATTTTGGTACTGTGCTTTAACGTCTCCCTTGCTGCCAAACTCCGCCAAATGATTCAAGACCCGAACAAAATCAGTCGGGTCAAAGTTCGACATTTTCATGGGTGGTGTATGGAGCTACTCAAGAAATACAACATTCCCAGACCTGATTCTAGAGAGTATCAAGGTGAAGTTTATATAGAAGAACTGGTAAACCGAGTAATTAAAGCCGTTGATGCCAAATTAATCCCGGCTGGCACTTATGGCGCGGTGATGCTAGATGAAGGCCACGACTTTAAACCAGAGTGGTTAAAGTTGATTGCACAAATGGTCAATCCTGAAACTAACTCATTACTCATCTTGTATGACGATGCCCAAAATCTCTACGGTGAAAAACGCGACAAGAAATTTAGCTTTAAAAGCGTAGGCATCCAAGCGCAGGGACGCACTACTATACTAAAACTCAATTACCGCAATACAGAACAGGTGTTAGGGGTAGCCTATGAATTTGCAAAGGAAGTGATGACACCCACCACCGGGGATGATGACCAAGTGGTATTGGTGCAACCTACCAGTGCAGGTCGTCAAGGAGCAATGCCAGATTTAATTAAACTCCCCAGTTTTCAGCATGAGGTAGATTACCTCGCCCAACGAGTGCAACAGTTACATGAGCGTGGTACAGCCTGGAACGAAATAGCCATAATTTATCGCCTGAGATTTATGGGCGATCGCATCTACCAAGACTTCCAAAAAATGCAAATCCCCATTGAGTGGGTAAATGCCGATAGTGACAGCCGCAACTATCACCCTGATGAAGAAAGTATCAAACTTATAACTATGCACTCATCCAAAGGGTTAGAGTTTCCGGTGGTTTGCATCCCTGGTGTTGGCTATCTGCCTAATCAAAACCAAGTTTTAGCAGATGAGGCACGTTTAATGTATGTCGCCATGACGCGGGCAATGGAGCAACTGATTCTGAGTTGCGATCGCTCATCCGAATTTACCCGCCGTCTTGAGAAAGCTTTGTGTACGGTAAGTTGATTTTCGCCTAATCACAGGTCAACAGTTCCAAGTTATGGCCATTTGGGTCGTAGAAATAAAAACCACGACCTCCTTTTCTATGGTTAATTTCACCTTGATTGTGGTGCATAGGGTCGCTACTATATTCAAGTTCAGCTTGTTTGATTCTGGCAAAGATAGTATCAAATTCTGCATCGCTAACCTGAAAAGCATAATGATGAGACTCAAATGTTTCTCTATCATCAAAATCCAATGTGAGTGTGTCATTAACTCGCACAGCAGCAAAGTGACCAGCAACTTCGACTTTTAAACCAAAAATTTGGGCAAAAAACTGTGCTGATGCTTCTTTATCATGGGCAGGAACTATAGTGTGATTTAAAGAGATTGTCATAAACCAAAATGGTTTCTAGGTTTAACTCTAGAATGCCTTGTAAAATTTGGTTTTGCACTCCTCATTGTGATAGTGTTTGTGCATTCTAGCAGGCAAGCATTCACCGCAGACATTACACTATCTGACCCTCTACTTCTTCCAAGGTAACTTTGTCCCCATTTCAGTTAATGCCGAGAACACTAGATACATAATCAGCAGACCAGCACTGATAACAAAAATTACAATGTCGTTATTCATAACCACTAGAGGCTGAGGAGCAAGAAAATTACTTGAGAAACTGCTGGATACAGCAGTAATGATTATCTTATAATCCAAACATTACCCTTACTACTATGGTGTTTGCAATGGAATTTATTGATATTGATATTGATATATCTATACCTCCTACCATTTATAGAACCGACAACCCCGCTCACTACGGGAAATTGGCAATTGACTTTATGCCTGAAACTTCCCCCACAATCGCCAGCTTTGATAATTTGCAACAAGTGAAAGAATGGTTAGTGAATAAGTTTGGAGAGGAACAGTACCAACAATGGTTTCCATCGGGATTAGCAGAAAACTTACCTGACAGTCAAGTTAGTTATGTTAACTGACAACTTCATATTATTTCAAATCGTTCGAGTTTAGCTAATATCGCTGTTAACACTATGTCTGGCAAAGGATTTGGGCAACGCCAACCTACAAAAATCGATAAACTTGTAAAATCTGCTGTGCATTCGTGCCACAAGCGACACCCAGAAGCATTAGACAAAATTTTTGACAATCTGCCTGTAAAGCTCAATGAACGGGTGTTAAAAAGTACATTAACAGCTTTAGCACAAGATATTGATAGCCTCAGTTGGTTGTGTGGTTACTTTGCCTCTGAAATTAACAGCACTTCAGACAACGATAAACCCTACCATCCCATCACGTTATTATCCAAACTTTTGATAAAATGTGGAATGCAGCCATTTGTTGATTTTATGCCCTACACTGGCTGCCGAATTTCTATACTCAACCACGATAAATTTGAAGCATTACCGATTAGAGTAAAAGCAGCAGTCAGAGAAGCCTTTAATGTAGTAGAAACCAGTGGAGAAGAGGCACAAAGGATAAACGAGGCGTTACTACAAGAGTTGGAAGTTTAATAAATGAAAAAGTGATCAACTATAAAACAGATGCGATTAGGCTTTGATATAACTTTCCTATCACCAGTTTAGTAAGCTGAGTTGATATGTTTTCATATAAGCTAGAAATAACAAAAATTTTATATTGTATTCGTAACATTTATCTTAATGGATTTGCTAAAATATAATATCCTGCAATTTAATTAATCGCATAATCGCAAAATACAATATTTTACTTTTAATTAATCTTGCGGAAATCAAGCTTGACAATTTAACAAAACAATGGAAACCAAGCAAAACTATTTTGTTATCTTTGACACCATAGAGGGAGCATACTTACCCCTCAATCCTAGTAACAACGGTTTATTAACTTACTCTACCCAAAAGCAAGCCCGTGACGCTTTTGAGTTGAACTATAAAGAGTGTCATCAACAAGCTTCAACAACTTGGTCTACTAGTGCAACATTGCATTGGATGAACCTAAAACCATTCGTGGTAGCTCTCAACGCCAGCTTAACTCCAATGGAAGTGTTGACCACCCTTTCCAACTCTAGCACTCCAGACAACAAGGTGTATTCTCTGTCAAGTGTTGCTGTGCGTTCTATTAAAGGAGTGAAAGTTGACCTAGAAACTTGCCGCAATTATGAGGTTTCACAAGTAGAGTTGATTAATTCTAAGTGGTGGCAAGAAGAATCTGCTTAATTCACCATAGTTATCAATATTTATGATCAAAACCGAGCTAAGTTCCGAGATTCAGCAAAAGTCTCGATCAGGTCAATAACAGCATCTGATAATAGACTAGGAAAAGAAGTAGTCTTACCAAAGACAGTAGCAAATCTAACAGCCACATCTTCTTGCAGTGCTAGAGAAAGTGGAGCAGATATACTATAATTTCTGTAAGCCAACTCTAAAGAGGGTTGAGCCTGTTGTAATTTTACTTGAGAAGGTAAGCGATCGCGCTTGGTGTGTGAATTAAAATTAGGGTCAGCAGGTACTAAGTTCCAGAGTTCGTTAATAGGGTAGAGAGATACGGGTAAAAGGTGGTCTAAATCGTACCGGATACCATAAGAAATGTGCTTTTGTGTCCACGGGCAAACAAACTCTGTTCCTTCCATTAAGAGTAAATCTACATTGTTGCGTTCCCACGTTAAAGGTCGGCGGTTGTTAGGTCTATCTGTTAGCAGATGATAAATAACACCTCGATGCACTTTTTGGTGATTTTGTTGTTGTACTTTTTCTGTAAACAAACACCATTCATGAATGCAAAGTGCTTCAATCCATAACGACATTTCTTGAAATGTTTGCCATAAATCAGCATTAATTACTAAACATTTATCCTGGGATTTAGTGCCGGGAATTGCTACCACTTGAGTGCTAAGTTCTGCATACTTTAAGGGTTTATCAAATACACTCCAATGTCCAATTCCTGCATATTTAACTGGCTGCTCAATTGCTTTACTAATAGCAGTTAGAGCAGATTGATAGGCTTTCTGTAAAGGTTTTGAGTAGCTTTGATATTTGCGTGGGATTCTCATTTCGTTGATGAGATAAAAACCGTCGCTGGGTTTTGAGGTTCCACCCATACTTAATTCCCATTCACAGCGTAATATCTCTAGTTGAGGGCGAAACGACATATCATTTCGCAATTGACCATCAAGTGTTGCTCGTTGCCCTTGCAAAATGGGTTCGCTTGGTTTGACAAAAGGCCAGTAATAAGCAACCCAAAACTGAGCCAGCACCCGCAAAGGCACAGCTACATCCACACTCTGGTTCCGCAAGTCAGGGAAGCTGAGGACAACATCATTAATGGCACGTAACAAAGCGATTTTGTAGCTTGTTACTTTTGTATCATGCTTGAGAATTGTGCTGATAATGATGCTGCCTGATGACATAATCTATTCTGTTTTCAAGGTACTTAATTGCTGTGCCAAATATTCAACTTGATTTTTGACAAATTCTAAATTTTTATATGATGCAGTATTTTGAAAATTGTAAACAGTTAAGATAAGTGGAAAAATATCTTGACTATGACCACAATCAAACCCTAACCACCAATAATCATCAGTTTTCGGTAATAATTGATGACAAACTGCTCTGGGTTCATCACTTTGGTGAGATGCTTCAGACAATGTAATTTGTCCATGAACTTGAATGAACCTTAATTCATCATCTTCCATATCCTTACCATAATAAGGATGAGTTGGGGGAATACCCACATACCCAGACCAAAATCCTATGTCTTGTCTGACCATTAAACAAGGGAATCCCAGATAAACCCATTCAATTCTGTCAGGTTCTTGTTGCCATTCACCGTCTGCCCATGCAGATTTGTCAATCCAAACTTTTGTTTTCATCGCTACTCTATAATATCGCCATTTTCATCACGTTTAATTTCGACTACGGTAACGTTAAAGCTTTCCCAATCGTGAACTGTAAACCCTGCCTCTGTTTCTTGTGGATATCGTCGTGCCATTTCCTGCCATGCAGCTTCTTCGTTGATTGCCCAAATATAATGCCCCTGACGTTCCCTAAGATCATCTCGACCTGTGCAGTTGTGACTGTATAATGCATTACGTGTACATCTGTATTCTTTCAGGGTCATAGATGATTAAAAACCTTGCCTACTACGTCAATAAGTTCATTAATCTCAGGGTATCTCGTTCTGGTGGTGTTGCACCGAATAAACCCATTTTGTTGCTGTCAATCATTGAGTTGGTGAGCCAGGGGGAGATTAAGCGAAACCAAATTCCTCTCTCTGCTGAACTCATTGCCACATTTCTTAAACTGTGGAGTCATTTAGAACCAGTACGCAAACCTGATATTGGACTGCCTTTTTACCACCTCACAAATGATGGATTTTGGCACTATCAAATGAAACTGGGGTTTGAATCGCTGATTGCTGCCAAAGTAAAAATCAGGACTCCCAGCACCATTAGAGAAACTGTAGAGTACGCTTACCTTGATGAGCAACTGTGGCAGCTGCTGCAAAACGAGAGCAATCGCACTGTACTAACTCACACACTGATTAATTCTTGGTTTAGTGACAAAACCCAAGACATAGAGCAGCTGCTGCAAGTTAACGCCTTTGCTGAACTACAAGACCAGTTGCAACGTTCCGGCGGCAAAGTCTACCAGCCAGAGGAATTAGAAGATGAGCAAGCTGTAATTGTGCGGGATGGTACATTCCGTAAAATCGTTGTTTCAACTTACAACCACACTTGCGCCTTTTGCGGGTTACAGGTACTCGACTCACTCAATCAGAATATTGTAGACGGGTCACACATCAAACCATTTTCCCAGTTCTACGATGACCGCATTGATAACGGGCTATCGCTGTGCAAGAATCATCATTGGGCATTTGACCGCTTTTGGTTCACTATTGATGATGATTACAGTATCATCGTCTCTGACAGCTTACGAGAGGTGTCACCACACGCTAAACCAATGCGCGAATTTATGGGCGATCGCATTATCTTACCCAGTCAGCAGCAGTATTATCCAAGACAAGATTCACTACAATGGCATCGAAAGGAATTTTTGCGGCGTGCTGCATAAATTTAATACTTAAATGAGCGTGCCTTGTCTTACGGTAAAGTAGGATATAACTTACCCTGGTAATCAAAGCGAGTATGTAATATGCCAAAAAAAGCGACTATCAAAACAGAATTAGGCTATTTTCAACGCTACAGCTTAATTGAAAAATTAGTACGACGTTTTGCCAAAATTCATGGCTGGGTAATTGAAGAAAATATAGATATTTTTAATTCTAAAAATCCTCGAGTTCATTTTTTGATAACAATGGCAGAAGCAGCTATTGAAGAAGTGGAAAATGAACTCAAAGTTGCAGAACGTGGTTGAGCAGCAAGCCATGATGAAAAAGCCAAAAAGTTGGTATAAACAAATTGTTATTCGTCCTACCTTGTCTGTAGATGGTTACGAAAGTTATGAAAAGCTTTGCGGTCATGTTGCTGATGTCTACTTTTCAATCAATGAAAAATACATTGAACATCAACTAGCAAGCAATTTTAAAGATTCCAGAAACGTTACTTTTTACACACTTTTCAGAGTAGGCGAAGCTAAATGTCCTGCTTACTGGGTGGGTGAAGATTTATTGACGGCACTGATGCAATCTGATTTAAATGTTGAAGTTGAAAGTTTGCAATGGGCAATGAAAACAGGATTTTTTTTGCTGCCCAATGGTGTAGTTATGTCCCCAGAGAAACGCAGTATTAATGCAATTTTTTGGCATCATGACACAGCTAAAAACTTGCTGTACTGGACAGCAACCGATGGGTCTAGTTACTTCTGCCGCCGATTTAAAACTAACGATAATTTAGGAAAAGTTAGATATACTGATGCTAGTGATTTCAATCCACTGATAGTTGAAGAATTTAACCAATATTTACAAGCAATTTTCTTGCGGCTAATGTTGATTATGGAGTGCCGCCCTGAGCTAGTAGATACAACAAGTGAGGTAGTCAGGGTTAACAAAGGATTTGGTAAAGACCAAGCTCAAGATTTCTACCAGCCGCTTTGGATTGGAAAAGGATATCGACTCAAACGTGAAAGTACGCAAAGCAGTGAAGGCAGTAGTGGTACACATGGTACTAAGAGTGTCCATTGGCGCAGAGGCTTTATACGCAACCAGCCTTACGGAGAAGGTAGACAGCAAAGAAAATTAGTTTGGATTGAGCCAGTTATAGTCATGGGTGGAAAGGAATTATCATGATGACAGATTCACAAATTTATGCCAAATATGCATCCGGTCAAGATAGATTACTTCAAGAACTTGACAGGATAAAGTTACCAGCCTTAGTTGAAAATATCAGGTCAAATCCTAACTACATGACGATTGATAATTATAGTCAGTCTGCTAGAGATTGGGACGATGTGAAAAAGTCAAAATTAATTGAATCTTTCATCATTAATTTCCCTGTAATGCCAATTCTTCTTTACGAGACTTCATATCATACATACAAAGTTATTGATGGCAAACAAAGGTTAAAAGCAATTTTAGATTTTTATAGTAATAAATTAGCGTTAACCGGACTAGAAGTTAAGACAGAAATAAACGGATGTACTTGTGCTACACTTCCGCTTCATGTAGGGAAAATACTGAATAACCATCCTTTGACTTTGATATCTATTATTCCTAAAGGGGATGCTAGTTCTGAAGAAATAGCAAAATTTATAGAGGTTGTTGCCAATCGTCTTAATTAAAGGATATCTCACAACACAATAATTATTTTATCACCTTAAAAATGTACCTCGGATACCGTTGCTACAGCAAAGAAGATAAGCCTTTAGGTTGGTTGTACACATTTAGTTGCGATACTGAATGTGCTTTTATCCATAAAAACTTACATTGGTGCAAGCGATGGAAGACCGAACGAGGTGCAAAAAAATATTTTGATAGGTATAACAGGCGTTGGCAGTTCCAAAGCAAAGGAGGCTATCTCAAAATTGAAGTTATGCCAGATATTGCAGAACCTAAGTCTAGAAAATCACGCTATCAGAAAATATTGGAAGAATGGGGAGATGATGTAGTTGCTCAACCCCAAAAGCCAGATGATACGAAATATCCTACAATGTCATTTAATCCCAAACCTGAACTACTTAAGTGGCTGGAAGATGAACGAGAAACGGATGATAATGGTGAACTAGAAAGCGATGCAGCGCTGTTGAATCGGAAATTAAAAAAACTCAAACAATTAGAAACACAAGGCTTTTAACTCAATGAGTAATAAATTAGAAATTTTACCAGCAATATTAAAAGAGCAAGCAGATTTCATTGACAAAGTTAACACTCGTTGTGAATTTAAACACAAAAGTATACAAAGTCTCCTTTTAGCAAATGGCATACCTTTTGAGAAACAGATTAAATCTCCATTTAAAGGAGAACCAAAATCATGCTTTAAAAACTGCTACCAAGCATTATGGAACTACCCACAACTCAATTATTGTGAAGGCTTTGCTATTAATAGCAATGTTTCTATAGCCGTATCCCATGCTTGGCTAGTCAACAATGATGGAGAAGTAATTGACCCGACTTGGATAAGTAATTGACCCGACTTGGATAAGTAATAATTCTCAAAACACTACTTAGGGTTTGCTGAATAAAGCCAAAAGCCAGAGAAATAAAGAGATTCAGGGTCAG
>NZ_CAWUOL010000116.1:0-14414 GCF_963923915.1 Nodularia chucula CCY0103
GTTTCTACTCATCACACACTGATCCCCGGTATGAGAACGCTGACAGAGTTGGTGGAAGAATGGTTGGACGTGCATCACGGTAAAACTCGCGCATCGTATCACAATACCATTCGCAAGTTCCTAAGTTTTACTTCGGTGGAGGCGATCGCCGAAATTCAGATCCGTCATGTTCGGGAATGGTTGGATTTCCTGCAAGAGGCAGACACGACTAAGGTTAAGCATCTCAACATTCTCAAGGCGTTTTTTTCCTATGTGACCAGTTTGGAGAAACCGCCGATTTCTCGTAGCCCTATCCCCAAGCAGTTCAAGTTGCCTAAGCCCAAGGATACTTTGGTTGAGCGTATTCTTACGCCGGAGGATGTGGATGCGATGATTGCCGCGACGACTGACAAGCGCAATCGGTTAATTTTAAAGACTTTGTATTTAACAGGGATTCGGGTGTCTGAGTTGTGCGGGTTGCGGTGGAAGGATGCGATTGCTTCTCGCGGTGGTGGTGGGCAGATTAATGTTTATGGCAAGGGTGGGCGCACTCGGCGAGTTCATGTCCCCCAGTCGCTATGGCTGGAGTTAATGTCACTGCGCGGTGAGGCGTTGAAGGATGCGCCTGTGTTTGCCAGTGCTGCGGGTAGACCTCTAGCACCTTCCCATATTGACAGGGTGGTGAAAAGGGCGGCGGCGGCGGCGGAATTAGAGAATGCCATGAATGTTTCAGCCCACTGGTTTAGGCACAGTCACGCTACCCATGCTTTGGATGAAGGTGTTCCGGTGCATTTGGTTCAGGCTACTTTAGGGCATACAAGTTTGGATACTACGAGTAAATATCTGCACGTAAGTCCTGATAGGAGTTCTGGAGAGGTTTTAGTTAAGCGATGGTCTGAGCCGTTTTAACAGCTTGTCAATACTGTCCTAACCGATTTGACGAAGGCAAATATTGTCTAAGCAATTTTTGAGGGGTACGTTCAACTAATCTGTCCCAATTCTTCAGACCAGAGAAACTGCATTTCCTCACAGGTAGCCAGTAATTCATCCAACTTGCCGATCGCTTCGACATTACCATCTTTAAGCACAACAATTTGGTCAGCTTGCTGTAAAGCCACCTGACGATGAGAAACAGCCAAACAAGTAAATTGGTTCATGGCCAACAAACCCTGCCATAAACTGCGTTCAGTCTCCACATCCAAAGCACTAGACAAATCATCAAACACCAACAACTGAGACTGGCGGACAAACATCCGCGCCGCCGCCGCCCGTTGAATCTGTCCTCCAGATAATTTAGTTCCCCTGGGACCGACAACAGTATCTAAACCATGTTCTAAATTAGCGATATCCCTTTTCATCACCGCCAAATGAATAGCACCAGCTAAATCAACTTGATCCTCCGGCAGTCCCAACAAAATATTATCGCGTAAAGTTTCGCTAAACAGTTGCGGTACTTGGGCAGTATAAGCACTCCGAGGAGGAATAAAAAAAGCGGCTGGGTCTTCAACTTGGTAGTTATTCCAGAAAATCTCACCTGTATGTTGAGGTAACAACCCTAACAGCACCCGCAATAAAGTACTTTTACCAGAACCAATCCGCCCAGTGATCACCGTCAATGAACCTTTTTTCACAGTTAGATTCACCTGAGAAATACCACACTGAGTACCAGGGTAGTAATAACTTAAATTCCTCACCGTTAGCGTTTCCAAATGTTGGTCTTGAAGGGGGAGGGGGGTAGGTTCTCTCCCTTGCTCCCTGCTCCCTGCTCCTTGTCCTCTTCCGTCTTGCTCCTTTTCCCCGTTGGTTGAAATCTCAACGCCAGTTCTCTCAAGTCGGGAAACCCGCCCACGAGACTGGCTCCCCCTTGTGGGTGATTTTTCCCCCTGCTCCCCTGCTTTTTCATTCTGGGGAGGTTCAAATAACTGGGGTAACTTACCACGCAGATAAACCGGCTCATGGGCAACTAAACTTAAAGGTGGTACACCCGGTATCAGTTCAGACAGTCGCAGCAAAGACACCTCAGTTTGAAAATAAAGAGTCAAAGACGAGCCGAAAAAGCCTGCAATCACTGCAAACTCTCCCAAATAAGTCACAAATAAAGCCAAATCACCCACTGTGAAAGTGTCGGTTGTAGTATTTTGGATGATGTGAGCTGCTGCTATGAGCAAAATAGCCGTACCCAGATTTGACAAATTGGTTAAAAATGAATTGAGTACTTCACTCAACAACAAATCTTTCAGGGCAGCTTGACGACGCACTTCATTGACTCCCTGAAGATATTCCACCACCCGTTTTTCGCTACCAGCCAGCTTAATTGCTTGTACTGCCGTGAATATCTCCCCTAATAACCCCGTTACTCCTCCAATTGCTTCCTGATTAGCTTGTCGATATTGACGGATGCGCTTACTAGCGAAATTAATAGTCGCAACTGTCACTACCAGAGGGGCAAACACCACCAATGCTAACCACAAGTTAATGCGAGATAAGACTCCCAAACCAATGATAATTGCTAAACCTTGGGCGATAGGGTCAAGAGAGAAAGTTAAAAAATCCAGAATTACCGTAATATCATCCCGAAAACGAGAAATAGCTTCTCCAGATGAACTCGGTAATGCTTGTGCTGCTGGTCGCTTCCAGATGTGAGTGAGTAAATGTTTACGTAGTAAAGTAGAGACATACATACGAAACACACCATCAGCAGTGATACCAATCAACATGAATCCTTGCTGTGCCACAATATTTCCCACCAATAAAGCCAGTAATGTCCAAACATTCACCCCGATGGTTGTTTCACCTGTGATGGTATCAAAAATCTCACGGATAATCAGTCCAGGTACTAAGAGGAAGAAGTAATATAAACCACTGGCTAATAATCCATTGGCTAGGTAAAATACGGGTTTGTAACGAATTAATTTTAGTAAGTATCGCCAAGTCGGAATTGTCATGTCGCTTTGCTTTGAATTTAGAAAAGTGTTCACTTCCCAAAAGCCTCCTCTAAGCCGATTTGCAGTAATTGGGCAAAGCGAGACTCAGGATTAGAGGCTAATTCCTGGCGTTGTCCGTACTCTAAACAATGACCGTCTTCTAAAATCATGATTTGGTCTGCCCGTTTGACTGTGGCTAAACGATGAGCAATGATGATGGCGGTGCGTCCTACTAACAAACGGTCAATTGCTTTTGTCAACAATTGTTCTGTAGCTGGGTCGAGACGGGATGAAGCTTCATCTAAAATTACTAAACCAGGATTTTTGAGAAACACCCGCACAAATGCTAGTAACTGAGCTTGTCCGGCTGATAATCCGCTACCACCAGGAGCTAGTAAAGTGTCTAAACCTTGAGGTAGAGATTGATACCAGTCCCCTAAACCAACTTCTTGAATCATTTCTTCAATACGTACATCGGGGATAGATGATTCAAACAAAGTCAGGTTATTGCGGACGCTGGCGTGGAAAAGTTGAATTTCTTGGGTGACAATCCCGACGTGTTCTCGTAGTTGAGTTAGGGGTATATCGGGTAAGTTGACTCCATCCAAACGAATTGTGCCTTGGGTAGGGTCGTAAAGTCGCAGCAGTAAACGGGTAATGCTAGTTTTACCACTGCCTGTGCGACCCAACAAACCAAGAATGCTGTTTGGTGATAACGAAAAGGAGATATCGCGCAATACTAAATCTGATGTGGTGTGGGTGTCAGGTTGGGACTGGGGATAACGAAAGTCAACATGGTGGAAACTGACGCTGAGTGCTTGCTGACTCAGAGTTGTTTGTCCTATGTCTGGAAGAGAACTTTGGGTGGTGAGTAATTCTCGCACTCGAATTAAAGCCGCACTAGCTTTTTGTAAGTCTTGTATTTGGCGACCAAATCTTTGAATGGGTTGTTGTAATAATTCGATGTAGCGATAGATGAGGTAAACTGTGCCGATGGCAAAGGCGTTATTCAAAAACAGTGTGATGCTAACGCCTAAAATTACAGCTTTTCCCAGGGTGAACAGACTAATCCAGATGCTAAATACTCCTGCACCAAAGGTTTGTGATTTTACCAGTTTGGGAAATAAATCGCGCGATCGCTCGTAGAATCTGTGCATGACGTAAGCTGTTGCACCATTGGCACTGATATCTTCTGTACCAGAAAGTCGTTCTCCTAAAAAACCAAACAAACTGGCACTGGAGGCACGTTCTGCTTGAAAATAAGGAATGACTATTTTATTGATATGTTCAGAGGTAAGTACTAGGATGACCACCAAGGCGATCGCTGTGATGCCAATACGCCAGTCAATGTAAAATAAAGCGATCAATACACCAATGGCGAAGATACTGTTGCCGCAAAAATCGATGATGAAACGCGAGAAAAAATGATTTAATTGACTGATATCACCATCTATGCGTTCAATTAAAGCACCTGGTGTTTGCTGATTGTGAAACGACATATCTAGTTGTAAGCAGTGCAAAGTGAGATTTGCCCGGAGTCGGTTGGTGGCGCGTAAGCCGATGTCTGCGGCGAGATAGGTTTCTAGCAAGGAAATGAGTTGGGTTGTCAAGGCGATGCCTAAGAACATCAGGGCTAATTGAATGAGGCGGGAGAAATCTGCCTCGGAGGTGGCTATATCAATAAATGCAGCTAAGATTTGGGGATTGAGCAACCGTAAGCCAATACCCAAGAGTAAGAGAATTAAGAGTAACAGTGATTGATGCCATAACGGTTGGAGATATTTGATTAATGTGGAAACATAGTAATTACGAGATATTTGCATATTTCTCAATCAGTAGTAATGGATTGACAGACATGACCCCAAAAGAAGAACTGATTCAAGCTATTGAGCGATCGCCTGATGAGCTTGTCTGTGCGCTTTTGCAATTACTAAACGTGTTACAGTCGCGGCGATCGCCTGAAGTTGTGTCACCCGTTGAGCAAAAAACAATACTGGAACGTATGGGAGGAGAACCCAAACAAATGCTTTCGGTCGGTGGTTTATCAGATCGTGATCGTCGCCGCGCTCTAATTGCAATGCGTTTGCAGCAAAAAACAGGCAAGATTCATGAATAATTCAGTGATTCTAGTGGATACAGGTGTGTTAGTTGCACTGTATGACCGGGCAGATCACTACCATCTTCAGGTCATTGAGTTTTTCAGTAACTATCGGGGAAGATTGATTACAACGTTAGGATGTGTTACTGAAGTGATGTGGTTGTTGGCATCAGATTATCGAGTCCAGAATGAGTTTTTACGCCATTTGTCTGACCATATCTATGAATGCGAGCAGCTTCAAAGTACGGATTTTGTCAGGATTACTGAGTTAAATGCTCAGTATTTTGACTTGCCTGCTGATTTTTCAGACTTAGCATTAGTGGCAATTTCTGAGCGTTTGAATATTCCAGGAATAGCAACATTGGATAAAGATTTTGATGTCTATCGTCGCTATCGTAATCAGCCGTTTGAACGGGTATTTTATCCACGCTAATACCTTTATAAATTACTGAGTGAAGAAATTTGTGATTCAGACTGTGATGTTAAATATTGTGGGGTCAACTTCATATCCTTGAAAAATATTTAGTACATCTGCTGCTTTTTCTAAAGGAAAATACCAGGACATATCTTCTCTAGACAAGCGCCATCCTGGAATTAATTTGGCTTTGTGCTGATAGTTTTTAATTTCATCTTTTGGTGTATAAACTACAATGTATTTTTCTTTCAATCCGATGCGATGCGTTTTTTCTTGAATATCAGGGGGTAAATCTAATTGCTGATGGGTTGATTTTTTGGTTTTGTCTGTCTTGATAAATCGAGGACATACCCAATTACTAGATATTGTCGGCCATCCCCTCTGTAGAGCTTCGGGACAAATAGTTTGCAGTGTGAATTTACAATCAATTAGTTGCAAGCCCATTGTTTCTACTTGTTTTAATCCTTGTTGAATAATAGAATTATTTTCAAACTCGATAATCTGATGACATTGAACACACACAATATGATGATGATAGCTAGATATAGTGTTGAATTCGTAATGTTTTTGTGCCTGTGCCAATTCTACTTCTCGGATAAGCCCCATATTAGTCATGATTTTGAGGATACGGTAAACTGTAGATAAACTCATTGTTTCCCCACGTTCTAGCAGTAACGAGTGTACTGATTCGGCGTTCAAATGATTACCTGTTGGCAGAGTTTGGAAAATCTCAAAAATTAATTGACGTTGAGGAGTCAATCGATAACCTTGAGCATTTAATTTGGTTTTTAAGGTCTTAAAATCGTCCATAAAAACAGCCCAGTCAAATCTTTCAGTGCTGGTAAAATTCAAGGATGTGGATAATTAGCTAATACCTACTTAATACCAATTCTCGAAATACGCACTTAGAGCTTACAGCAGATTTCGTAGTAGTAATACACAATGGCGGGCAAGACTTGTACTGAGCAGTTCGGCAAGCTAACTGTAACACTTGTCGAAGTATGCCCACCCTACAAGATTTACACTCTATAAGTCTGTACCTCATTTACTTGCAAAGCGCTGTATTTGCATAACATCACGTTATTAGTTGCGAATTACGAACTACGAATTACGAATTATTCTGTGGGGGTATTTGTGCGAAAATAGCAGGCTGCAATATTTCGGGAATTTGTTTCCAAACTACATTTCCTTTATCACTTTTGATATACAGTTGCATAAAGTCTAGTAAGGCTGTGGCACTTTCTTTAGGGGTGAGATTGACGAACAGATATGTGGCTTTATCTGGACTGGCGACGGAGACAACACAGCCATGATTGCACGCCCATAAACAGCCGACTGGTTGAATTTCAATTTCATCATCTGGGAATTTTTCGGTACATAAAGTGTTTAGTTGGTCAAGTAAAATATTGCCATCAACTGGGGGAGTTTCTGGTCTTTTTTCAGATGAACGGTGGCAGGATTTGCAGATGAATATCGTGTGTTTAGACATGATTTTAAGGAGTGTTGACGAGATATTTAAACAAATCATCAATTATTCTATTAGCCCCAAACGGACCACCAACACCCCAGTCAACTTCATAAATTTGTTTTTTTTGAAAAGCTTTTAATGTTGACCAAATTTGCTTTTTCAAAAACGATAAAGGTTCAGTATTTGATTTTTCATAGTCATCAACAAACAAAACATCTGCATCATGGCTATGTAACATTTCAATACTTGATATTAAGTGGGATTCTTTTTGATTTTGTTGGATTAATGGACGACTCAAACCTATATCATTAATAAGTTGACTAGCAAGTGTAAAATCTGTTCTATAGGTGTAAATGTTTTGTCCTTCAAGAGCAATCACAGATACGGTTATTTTCTCTAACTTTTCCCCTAATTGTTGCCGTAATTTTTTGATTCGCTCTTGATACACAACTAATAATTCCTCAGCTTGATCGCTTTTTCCTAGTACATGAGCAATGTATCGCAGCCTTTCCTTGAAATCTTGTAATTCGAGATGGTTGATTAATATTGTGGGCGCAATTTCTGAAAGCAATTCATAATAATTCTTTTGAAAATGCGTTCCCAAAATTAAATCTGGCTTGAGAGCAAGAATTGCCTCTATGGAGGGTTGGCCAATATTGCCGACTGTGGGGATATCAACAACTAACTCTGGAGGAATCCCCCGAAAACGCTCACCGTCATAAGGCGAGTAGGCACTACCAATTGGTTTTACACCCAATGCCAATACGGAATCAAGAATCAACATATCGTGTAAAACGATGACTCTTTGTGGTGCAACTGGAATCTCGACTTTACCTAAAGCATGGTCAACAACTTGTGTAGCTATTGGCGATCGCATTTTTGAGCTTGGTTGCATTTTTAGCTGGGATGTATTGCTGTGACAAGCTGCGATCGCTAAAATAGTCACTGTGATCACAAAGATGGAAATCAATTTGACAAGTCTAGAAGAAAAAGTCAGTTTCACTAGTAGCCACACAGTTAAAAGGTAATAGACACGGAACCCACAACAGAGAAAGGCGCACCAGGCATTACTCCACCTTCCCGAAACTCATTAGTTCCCACAAAATATTCGGTGTTAAACACGTTTTGAAAGTTAATTTGCGCTCTCCAATTATCTCGACGATAAAAGATAGACGCATCTGTTCGCAAATAACTGGGAACTGCGAACGAATTTACTAAATCAGCTTCTCGTTCCCCAACGTAGTATAAACCTAAACCAAATCCTAACCCCTCCAAAGTCCCTTGCTGAATCTGATAAGTGTTCCACAAACTAAAAGAGTGACGCGGTGTAAAGACAAACCGATTGCCCACAGGAATTCTATTATCTTGGCTGACAAAGGCATCTGTATAAGCATAGGCAGCAATCATATTCCATCCAGGTGAAATTTCCCCGGAGATATCTAACTCAACACCTCGACTTTTGACTTCTCCAGTCACAACTGAAAAACTTCGATTAGCCGGATCAGTTGTGGGTATGTTCGTTTTCGTAATATCAAAATATGCCAAAGTTGCACTCACCCTATCACTTAAATCAGCTTTAACACCCACTTCATACTGGGTTGCTTTTTGTGGTGGGGGTGCAGAACCATCTGCTAGGTTAGCTGTATTTGGCTGAAATCCTTGAACAAACGATGCGTACAGGGAAACAGGCTGTATCGGCTGATAAACTAAACCAACTCTGGGACTGAATACAGAAGTTGTTCGTTCTGTAGTTGTTGACGTGATTAAGTTATCAATTTTTCTTTGAAAACTATCAAATCGTCCGCCGAGTAATAGCTTCAAATTATCTGTAAAAGCAATTTGGTCTTGCAGGTAGAAAGCATAAGTTGTAAAGTTTTCATCTCGCTGGGTGCCAAATGGAAAGGAATCAAATCTAAATCTCTCTGTAGAGTAAACAGGGTTAAAAATATTAAACGGTGTATCAAGATCAAATCCATCAAAAAATATCCTGCGGTTACGGGTTTCTCTACCAAACTCAAACCCGAACAACAATTTATGTTCGATTGAACCTGTCTGAAGGTTTCCCGTAATGTCTAAATTATTGAAGTAAGAACTAACCGAGTCATCTGAGGTAAAAAATGACCTTGAAGAAAATTCTCCCGTGGCCTCATCGAAATTAGAATAACCTCCTTGCGCCCTACGCAAGTTACTCGATCTAGCAGCAAATGTGTTACGCACAGACCAATCTTGGCTAAAGCGATGATCAAATGTTGCACTCAGGTTATATCGTTGGAGGTCATCTTTCCCAAACGGATCTCCAAAATCCCCCGACTCACACAAAGCACGGCTTCTGGGAATGTCAGCCACTCCTCGTCCCACCGCCGGAACACCACAGATAAAAGTTGCACTAGAGTCAATGAATTCCAAATCAAGTGCTAACTTGGTGTCAGGAGAGATTCTCCACTCAA
The DNA here is from genome assembly GCF_963923915.1 of Nodularia chucula CCY0103. Lineage (NCBI taxonomy): Bacteria > Bacillati > Cyanobacteriota > Cyanophyceae > Nostocales > Nodulariaceae > Nodularia > Nodularia chucula. The sequence continues at coordinate 9,332 of NZ_CAWUOL010000116.1, forward strand.
GGCTAGGTGCTAAGAAATATCGCTCTGAGTTGGCGAACTCTACAAAGCTGCGCGCTCTGTTATACGAGCCAACAAACCGATACAAAACGGTTTTTTCAGGATTGAGAGGTCCAGAAATGTCAAAAGATGGGCGATACTGTTCAAAACTCCCTACAGAAAAGCCTAGATTATAGTAAGGTTCGCTCAGAGGCTTTTTAGTAACTAAATTGATAATTCCCCCAGGGCTACCCTGACCAAAGAGTACAGAGGCTGGTCCTTTGAGTACCTCAATTTGCTCAATGTTATCTGTATTAGAGTTGTCATAGGCAAAACCACCAAGTGAAGTCCCATTTCTAAAAAATGAGTCAAAACTTGCAAACCCACGTAAGCGAGGGGAGGCATAATTTCCACCATAAATTTCTGAGTTAGTACCACTGACATTTTGTAGAGCCTCTGCCACGTTAGTAATACCCCGGTCTTCAATTACTTGACGTGGTACGACTTGAATAGAGGCGGGAATATCTCGTAATGGGGTGTCGGTTCTGGTGGCAGAGGTTGCATCAGGTACACGATAATTATCCTGCTGTCCGGTTACTATCAATTCAATCGGCTCATCACCCTGCGCTGATGGTTCTTCTTGCGGTATTTCGCTAGTTGGCTGCTCTGTTTCAGGCTGCATTGCAGTTGCAGCAGGTGTGAAGCCAAAAATCAGACCTTCATCACTGTCAAATAACTCAACTGTTGGCAACCTTGTTTCACCCGCTACCGTCACCCGAATCGTATTGGCATCCAGGTTTATCACCGTTATCTCACTAATCCCATCAACCGGGTTTTGGGAACTGAATGTAAATCCATCACCACTAGCTAAACGCAGTTGAGCATTGGGAATATCCGCAATAAAATTATTCTCAGCACTACGATTAGTGATTTGCAGTTGTTCGCCTTGAGTTGTTTGTAAAATCACCTCCACACCTTTTTCAGTGGGATTTGCTTGTACTCCTGTGACTTCAATTACAGCCTGCTGCTCAGGGGGGTTAGTCGGTGCTGGCGACTGCGCTAACATTTGGGCGCTAGTGCTGGGATGCTCTATTTGACTCAGTTGGGGGATTTCTCTAATTTTCCGAGATTGACGTAATACAGAAGCAATAGATTGACTCTGAGTTTGTGAGTTTGTTACCTGCTGGGCTGTTGCACTCATGGCACACACAAGCCATACAGAACTTGTGAGTAATAAAATTGGCGATAACTGCTTGGTTTTCATTGGCTACACCACACACCTGGCAAGACTAAATAATGCACTCGATTTTCAATTCCAATAGATTTAGCTTCCTATTAATCAGGAATCTATCTCAGTAAAAATGAGAATAAAGCATTTTTTGAAAATGAAGTTGCCCCAAACGGATTTTTTCTTGCCCCAAACGGATTTTTTTCGGGTGCAGCGAATGAACTCATACCCTACCCGCTTGTAATTATCGCGTGAAGAATTTTTAGCAAGATTTAGCCGCGAATTTTAGCGACGGAAGTCCCTTGGTGTCATGCCTGTATGCCGCTTAAAAGCCTGACAAAACCGACTGGGGCTAGTATACCCGACACGCTGGGCAACTTCGGCAATACCCAAGGAGCGATCGCTCAATAACTGCTGGGCTTGTAGCATTCGACAAGTATGCAAATAGCCAAATACCGTCGTGCCAAATAGATGTCGAAAACCTTGCTTGAGCTTGAAATCATTCAATCCCACAAGTCTTGCTAGGTCAATTAATGTGGGAGGATGTTCTAGTTCTTGTTGCACAATAGCTTTAGCCAGATGCAGTCTTTCAATATCTGCGGTGCGAAATTTCAAGTGTGTAGAGGATGTTTTCTGCTGTCCTTGTAATTGCTCAAACTGCAACACCAGTAATTCTAGTACCTTACTTTCCAAATATATCCGCTTAAATACCCCTTGATAGGGACAGTTAAGTATCTGTTGAATTGCCTGCTGCATGGCAGGTGTACTTTGATTGAGCGTTTGATGGAAGTTGGTGACAGATTTCCCCTCAATTAACAATTGCAGTAGGGATGAGGTATTGTCCCAACTCATGCCAAAAGACCGCAATCGTTCTAAATCTACCCTAATTCCCACACTCTTCAGGGTTTGTTCGGCTGGGAAATACTCAATCGAGCGCCCTTGTTTGATGTAGCAAAGGCAGGTTTCACCAGTTGTTTCCGAGCGATCTTCTTCAAACTGGATGCCGGGGTTAATGATGCGGCGATCGCCTGCTAAATAAAAGTTGGATAATAACACATCTCCCCCAATGCAATCATAATCTAACAATAGGGGTCGCCAATATTGATAAGTATTAATGCTAATGCTTAGTCCCGGATGTAGATTAATAACTCTTACTTCCCCTTGCCCCAACTGCTTGGGAATACTCCGCCGTCCCTCAAAATCATTCCACTGCCAAGGGACATCACCGCATTCTTCGGCTTCTTCCCAGAATGCATCATATTCTGTTTGAATGATCATCCTTGCTGTGTCTAGTGGCACAATTCTAATTCCTGCTGGGCGAAAGATAATCAAGTATAAATGTACACTTTTCAATAAAGATTTGCAATAATATTGTTCGATAAATTAAGTAGTCGTGCAAAATAAATTTTATATTTAGGAGAGGGAACTTTTAACTCTTAACAGGGAAGAATTACAGAGATTTTTGTTTTCAATAACGATGTGCAATTAATCTTGCTTGGGTACTTAAATAACATCTAAATCTGGTTTTTGACATCTCATTCTAAGCTCGACTTTATCCAAAATTCAAAAATTCGCTTCTTTATCTGGCAAAAACCCTGGCTTTTTGGCAAATACTTTTTTCACGTTACAGATTATCAATTAAGCTAAAAAAGTAAAACTACCTTCCTACATAGATTTCAGCGATAGCGATCTGCTTGCAGCAGCGCTGAGTGCAAAGCACACGCTCCGGGAACGCTATCGCGTTACGATGGTTAATGAGGGTAAAGTCGTTGGACTTCCAATAAGTTAAGAATCCCCTGCATTCTATGCGTGGGGAGTGTCAATTTAAGGCCAACACCAATATTCAAATGTTGAAATGAACTACGCGCATCCGGCTACGCCTGAGATGCACGTTTCCGATGCTTCATTTGAGCAACTTGCTTAAAGCTTCCGCACCAAGTAGAGGTTGACTCATCTGCATCTAAAGAGGCACGTTCCATGCCCCTTGCATAATTGAGCATGACCATTGCTGCGGCGATATCTCTATCACATTGGTATCCGCACTCTTCGCAATGGTGAACCCTATCTGCTAATGACTTTTTCTTTTGATGACCGCAATTAGGACAGGTTTGAGATGGCTTTACTTTAGTGGTTGGGATCTCGACGTAAAACCCTCCAGCCTCACCGACTTTGTACTTAATTAAGTCTTTGAGATGGCCAATCCCCACGTCTAACAAAGACCTATTTAGTCCTGTCTTCTGACGTTTTCTTTTACTGCCTTTTTTAGATTTACGAGTCATCCCTTTAAGGTTTAATTTCTCAGTCGCTACCAGGCTATTACAGCTAACTATCTGTGTAGAGACTTTGTGCTGCCAATCTTGTCTTTGTCTGGCAACTTTAGACTGTATTTTGGCTACAGCTTTATTTGCTTTCTTCCAGCGGTTTGAAGCTTTAACCCCCTTTTTGGGTGGTCTTTTCCTGCGACTGGTTTTAGCTATTTTGTTGATTTTGATTTGTGCGTTTTTAACAAATCTAGGATTCTCAATTGTATCGCCATTAGAATCAGCAATTGCATGATATACACCAAAATCTAAACCAATCGCACCTGTATCAGTTTGTGGACGAGTTGGAATACACTCAACAGTGGTTGAAGCATACCATTTACCCTGTTTGAAGATAATTGTGCAAGTTTTAGTTTTACCCCAATCCCTAGCCTGACCACGCATTTTAATGTTACCTAAGTTAGATATTTTTAGATAACCATTTTTGCCATTAGTGCAAGCTTTCCATCCTGAATTACAGGGATAAGTCCATCCCTTGTAATAACGACTAGATTTGAATTTTGGATAACCAGATTTGAGTTTTAAAAACCGCTTGAAAGCAAAATCAACACGCTTAACAGTATCCTGCAAAGCATGGCTACCCAGTTCTTTGTACTCCACCCATTCTTCTTTAAAATCAGGTAAACAATTTTGTTGATCAAAATAATCTACTGACTTACCAAACTTTTTATAAGAAGTTCTGCGATGCTCAACGCAAGCATTGTACAAATCCTTATGGAGTCGTCGCCAATAGTGCATTTTGTTGGCTTGCTCTTTTGATGGGTAAAGCCTAAAAGTAATTCGCTTGGTAGCCATAACATATCGACCTATTTGTTATATTTGAGTATGCTAATATTTTTGGGTGTACCCTGTCAATATGCAAGTCAGAAAAGGTTCTCACAGCGTTTTTAGTGTGAGGTTACACTTTGTGTTTGTAACGCACTACCGACGCAAGGCTTTAAATACAGAAATGCTCAACAGATTAAAGCAAATGATTGAGCAGGTATCGAATAAAATGGACTGCCAGTTAATTGAGTTTAACGGGGAGTCAGACCACATACATATCTTGCTAGACTTCCACCCGAAAAACTCTATTGCTGCTGTTGTTGGTAGCTTAAAAAGTGCAACAGCAAGAATGCTAAAAAAAGAATTTCCTCAAGATGTAAAAAAATATTATTGGGGAAAGGTTTCTTTCTGGTCTAATTCGTATTACGTTTCTTCTTGCGGTGGCGCACCAATAGATGTACTTAAGAAGTACATCCAGAATCAAGATACACCAAAAAAATAATTGGTAATTTTAGAGGCATCAAATCTCTAAAATTACCGTGCTATCCTTCCCCACTCCGCTTTACTGAGAGTGGGGAAGGATAGCACAAGAAGTTCAAGCCTCACTCAGAACGAATTTCTCCATGTAGCCGAATATGTTCAACCAACCGCTTGGTTTCACCACCAGCTAATTCTAGTTCCCTGAGATTACCCACCAAAACAAACAATTCCTTTGCTCTACTGACAGCAGTATTCAGCAAATTGGGTTTGCGGTTAAGGAACCAAAAACTATGCTCTTTCTGGCACTGGTAAG
>NZ_CAWUOL010000117.1:0-14256 GCF_963923915.1 Nodularia chucula CCY0103
CCCCAATCCCCAATCCCCAATCCCCAATCCCCAATCCCCAGTCCCCAGTCCCCAGCTAGACCATCTCTGAAGCCTGTACTGTGGGTTGAGCCTGAGGCTGGAACATAAACAAGGAGTAAACCACATCGCGGCGGATGTTGACCATCATATCCAAGAAGAGTTCATAACCTTCACTCTTGTACTCAATCAACGGATCTTTCTGTCCATAACCACGCAAACCTACAGACTCTCGTAAAGCATCCATTTGTTGCAAGTGTTCTCGCCAAAGGGTATCAATGCGCTGCAAGATAAAGAACCTTTCAGCTTGTCGCATCAGTCCTGGTTGAATTTGGTCAATCTGGGCTTCTTTGAGGTCATAAGCAATTCGCACTTGTTCATGGAGAAAAGTTTTAATCTCACTAACGGTCATATCCTCTAATTGACTGGGTTCCATATCCGCTAGCAGATAGACAAATTCTTTGACTTTATCTACCAACTTGTCTAACTCCCACTCTTCTGAGGGTAAGTCTGGGTTGATGTAGAAATCAACGATTTCATCCATCGTTTTTTCGGCGTACTTGATTACCTGTTCTTTGAGGTCTTGACCTTCTAACACCCGGCGACGTTCGGCGTAGATGGCGCGACGTTGGTTATTCATTACCTCGTCATACTCAAACACCTGTTTACGGATGTCGTAGTAGTAGGTTTCCACTTTTTTCTGTGCGCCTTCCAAACTACCAGTCAGCATCCTGGATTCAATGGGCATATCTTCCTCTACTTGGAAAGCATTCATTAATCCAGCGACGCGATCGCCGCCAAAGATGCGGAGTAAATTATCTTCTAAACTGAGGAAGAATCTTGTAGAACCGGGGTCTCCTTGTCGTCCAGCCCGTCCCCGCAATTGGTTATCAATCCGCCGTGACTCGTGGCGTTCTGTACCAATGACGTGCAAACCGCCTAATTCAATTACTTCATTGTGTTCTGTATCGGTAAATTCTTCATATTCCTGCTTGATGCGGTTGTACGCTTCCCGCAACTTTTGAATTACCGGGTCACTGGTAGGGGCTTTTTCAGCTGCTACTGCTACCTTATCTTCTGCCGTCAGTTCTGGTAAGCTACGTTCACCATACTCCTTGACAGCGATTTCTACAGCATCTTTCAATAACTGCTCTGTTTCTTTTTTCAATTCAGTGGGGAAAATTTCTGGTGAAGCCCGCCAAGTTTTGACTTTTTTACCGGGAACAAAACCTTGACCACCGCCGTGTCCTGTGGGTAAGCCCGCAGGTTTTTGTACACCAAAGACATCTTCATTTTCTGGCATAACAATTCGCGGCATAAAGTATTCCCGCAGCTTCAGACGTGCCATGTATTCGGAGTTACCACCCAGAATGATATCTGTACCCCGACCCGCCATGTTAGTAGCAATCGTTACGGCTCCTCTGCGTCCTGCTTGGGCGACAATTTCCGCTTCTCGTTCTACGTTTTCTGGGCGGGCGTTCAGCAGTTCATGGGGAATCTCCATCTGCTTGAGTAGCTGACTGAGATATTCTGATTTTTCTACACTAGTTGTTCCTACTAGGACTGGTCTACCGATTTCGTGCATTTCGGCACATTCTCCGGCGATCGCCCGCCATTTCCCCGGCTCAGTTTTAAACACCATATCCGCCAAATCTTCCCGTTTTCTGATGCGATTTGTGGGAATTACCGTAACTTGTAACTTGTAGATTTTTTCAAACTCTGGCTCTTCAGTCTTTGCTGTTCCAGTCATCCCACCTAATTTGGGATACAGCAAAAACAAATTTTGATAAGTAATTGTGGCCAAAGTTTGAGTTTCTGGCTGAATATCTACGTGTTCTTTAGCTTCAATTGCCTGGTGTAGTCCATCACTCCACCGCCTTCCTGGTAACACCCGCCCTGTAAATTCATCGACAATAATTACTTCCTTATTGCCAACAATGTAGTGTTTATCCTTGAGAAACAATTCCTTGGCTTTAATTGCATTGAACATGAAATGCGCCCAGGGATCTTCCGGATCAAATAAATCTGTAACTCCCAGAAGATTTTCTGCTTCCGCAAACCCTTCATCAGTTAACAGGACATTACGAGCTTTTTCATCCACTTCATAATGTTCATCTACTTGTAACTGGAAGGAAATTTCCGCCGCGCGGAGATATTTCTCTGTAGGTCTTTCTACCTGTCCAGAAATAATTAGTGGTGTGCGCGCCTCATCCACTAAAATCGAGTCTACCTCGTCAATTACACAATAATTAAACGGACGTTGTACCACATCAGCCATTGATGTGGCCATATTATCCCGCAGATAGTCAAAACCTATCTCACTATTAGTGACATAAGTGATATCACAATCATAGTTTTTCTTCCGTTCACTGGGAGTCATGGTGGACTGAATTAATCCCACACTCAGCCCCATGAACCGATGCACCTGTCCCATCCATTCCGCATCCCGACGAGCCAGGTAGTCGTTAACTGTAATGACGTGTACGCCTTTACCTGTGAGGGCATTTAAATAACTAGGTAAAGTAGCAACCAGAGTTTTACCCTCTCCGGTCTTCATTTCCGCGATTTGCCCAGAATGCAGGATAACACCACCCAACAGTTGAACGTCAAAATGCCGCAACCCTAATACCCGCCGTCCTGCTTCTCTCACCACAGCAAAAGCTTCTGGCAGAATATCATCTAGGGTTTCGCCCTGGGCAAGGCGCTGTTTAAATTCTCCTGTTTTACCTTTTAAGTCCTCATCAGAAAGAGTTTGAATATCTTCTTCTAGGAGGTTAACTTCACTGATGTAAGGTTGGTATTTTTTTAGCTTACGAGCGTTGGGATCGCCCAACAAGAGTTTTAGCATGGCAGATTATGAAACTAAATCAAGGGTTAAGGGAAATAAAGTTTTTGTATTGATTATAAGAATTTAACCCAGTGCAGCCATTCTGGTTGTAGATGGGTATAAAATCAGAACTAACTCAAAAACCGTAAAAAGTAGATCCAATCATTTATTAAACCGATTGGTTTTATGTTTCAGTTTAAATTTCAAACTAATCTAATAGTATCATTTTGCTCTCAACTGAGTCAGACAAGGTAAAGACTGGGTACTGGGGATTGGGTACTGGGGATTGGGTACTCGGGACTGGGTATTGGAAACTAAAAATCTTTCCTCCCACACTTCCCACACTTCCCACACCTCCCTACTCCCCACACTTCCCACGCTTCCCACACCCTACTCCCTACTCCCCATTCAGGGTGCGGAAATTAAAATCCCTCGCGGTGGGATGACAACTGACACAACTGTTGATTTCCACTGGACGGATTAAATCAACTTGGGGATGCAAGGCCTGAAAATAACGTGAAGAGTTGACGCGATAGGGGGTGGCTTCGTCTTGTAGATGCGATCGCGAAAAGGTAGAAAGATACCGCCAAACCAACATTCGAGGGGGATCAATTAACGGTGTCAGTTGTACACCATAATGCTGTGAATCTTGTAAAAGATTTCTCCAGGTTTGGGTAGGTAAAACTTCTGGGGGAAGAGGTAGGTGACAACTACCACAGTTTTCCAGATATAGTTCTTTCCCTAACTGATATTGTGCTGGTACTACGTCAACTGTACCAATTTCTGAGGTGGGAGTGGTACTGTAAGCGCTAGTTGCGAAGGATAGCACCCAGCCCATAGCTAAACTCCAAGCTACAATGACCAAAATTAAGCCTAGGGGACGGCGTTTGAGTTGAGTTTTCCGGGATTGGTGCTTGACAAACTTTGACATTTCTCATATTTCCAAATAAGTCGCTATATTTTGTTACTCCGCATCAATCCTGTCCCACAATTCACTAATTGGTTTACCTTGTCCGGCTTGGGCTTTTTGTAAGGCTATTCTTAAATTGGTCTTAATCTCTTCAATGGGTGTATCTTTAGGGTCAAATGCTCTTAATTCTATCTGTTCTGGAACTAAGACAATTACCCGCACTTGATCAGCATAAGTTGTTCCCTGAATTGGCTGATCTAGAAGCAAATTTCCTTCAGCATCAATCTTGCCAGTAACTTCGATAGCTTTCATGTTTTATCTTCTGATTTTAAACAAGATCCTAACACGCTGAAATCTAAGCAGGACAAGGATAGTGAAGTCTTTAAACGGGGTAGGGAGTAGGGGAAGAGACTGGGACAAAGCTTTAGACGCATCTTCGCTGTCGCTACTCATGGGTTAATGCTCGAAGGGAAGCGGTTTTTCCTCCTTTTCATCCCGTTTTACGGATTGATGGGGAGTCGCTACTGTTCCCTTCGGGTAAATGAATCGCACAGTACCAAATTCAAATGGGGGACTGAGGGCGAGATAGTTAAGGTATGGAAACTGACCTTAATATTCGGTCAATTACAGTTCGGGGATTGCGTCCTCCTCTGGCGATGAGACGATGACAGAGTACGTGAGGAACAAGAAATTTTACATCATCGGGAATGGCGTAATCACGCCCTGAGAGAAAAGCTAAGGCTTGGGTGGCTTTTTGTAAGGCGACAGTACCACGGGGACTCACACCCAAGGTAATTTCTTCATCCTGACGTGTGGAGCGGACTAATTCTAGAATGTATTGTTGCAAAGATGTTTCTACTCTTACCTGGGAACAGATTTTCCGTAATTCTGCGACCTCATCTAAGGTAATGCAAGGCTGTAAATCAGTAAAACTCATGCCTTTTTGCAGGTTTTGCAGCATTTCTAGTTCTTCTGTAGCCCCAGGGTAGCCCAAACTCAAGGACAACATAAACCGATCCATTTGGGCTTCGGGTAAGGGAAAAGTCCCTTGGTATTCTATGGGATTCTGGGTAGCAATTACAAAGAAAGGGTGAGGAACTGGACGGGAGACACTATCAATTGTGACTTGATGCTCCTCCATTACTTCTAATAAAGCCGATTGGGTTCGGGGTGTGGCGCGGTTGATTTCGTCCGCTAGGAGAATGTTGGCAAATACTGGCCCTGGGAGAAAGGTAAATTCGCCGCTTTTCGGGTTCCAAATATTAGTACCGGTGATGTCTGTTGGGAGTAAATCGGGGGTACATTGTAGCCGTTGAAACTTGCCATCTAGTGAACGAGCTAGGGATTTAGCGAGGAGAGTTTTGCCAACTCCAGGGACATCTTCTAGCAGAGCATGACCACCTCCTAACAGGGCGACTAGCACTAAGCGGATTGCTTCGTGTTTGCCGACGATGGTACGAGCAAGATTTTGTGTTAGGGTGTCAATTTTTTCTCTCATGCACCAAGGTTGGTAATTGGTTAGGTGGTGGGAAGGGAGAATTACTTGTGCTATTTTCTCCATTCCCATATTTAGAGTATTCCCATTCAGTTATGCAAAATCAGCATTTAGGATTCAAAAGTTCTCTAGCGACTGTACAGTCCAGTTGAATTTGGGTTTTTAGGTCTTGTAGAGAAGGAAATTTCTGTTCGGGGCGCAAAAATTCAATTAATTGCACAGTTAGTTTTTTGCCGTATAAATCACTTGACCAGTCGAATATATGCACTTCTACTGTTAAGTTGCTACCGTTGACTGTGGGGCGTTTACCTATATTCATTACACCTACAAGATTCTGTGCGGTGCTGGTATCCTGTGTCTGAGTGGAAATAGTAGCGCGGACAGCATAAACTCCTGGGCGGGGGACAAATTTTTCTTTTGGTAGTTGCAGGTTGGCGGTAGGAAAGCCAATAGTTCGTCCTATTTGTTGACCGGTAATCACTGTACCAATGAGGTTGTAAGGTCTTCCTAGTAGAAGGTTGGCGTTTTTGATGTCGCCACTTTCTAAATAGTGACGAATCAGTGAAGTGCTAATGGGAGGAGAGTCTGGGGTGGGAGTTTGGTTTGTGTAGGTTTGTAAGGAGACGATGGTGACGGGGATATGATGATGGGCGGCTAATATTTGCAAGTCTTTGGCAGTTCCACGACGCTGTTTGCCAAAACAAAAGTCTTCACCGACGCTAATTCGGCGACATTGCAGTTTTTGAACTAATATCTGCTCGACAAAATCTTGGGGAGATAGGGCTGATAATTCTTGGTTAAAGGGTAAGAGTACAAGTTGTTCTATTCCTAGCGATCGCAATTGTTGGACTTTTTCATCCAGTGGTGTTAACAAAGTCCGTGGTTGACCTGTAAAAAATTCCAGTGGATGGGGATCGAAGGTGACAACTGTCGAGTATGTCTGTTCTGGGGTTGGGGGAGGAGCAAATTTCGCTAAGTTATCGCTATTTTCTCGGCTGTCCTGATGAAATACTGGGGGCAAAATTGGTTGAATAACCTTGTGATGTCCAAGATGTACACCATCAAATTTGCCGAGAGCTACAGCAGTTGGCTTGAGTGCCAATTCCGTGGAGGAAGCAACCCACAGAGAACATCCATTTTTAGACAAATTGAGCATCCGGATTCTGGGATTTTAGGTTTATTTAGCTATCAGCCACAAGCTACATTACGGTCAGCCCCCTAGAGGAATAGCTTTGTCGCTATCAGCTACAAACTTCTGTAAGGTAGGCGATCGCGCTCATAGTTCTTGATCACCAATCTAATCTAAAATCTCATATTGCTTCTACTGCCACTTTCATACACAGAATTTGCTGGCGGGAAAAGATTCTGATAACTGAGGGGAGGTAGTAACTTCCAGAACCATTCCTTCTCTGGCCATGATTGCACCAGGAAATTCCTGAATTGCTTGTTCCCCGATTCGATCCAAAAAATCATCATTGTGGGCGGGATCGTGGTGGTAAATCACCAGATTTTTCACATTAGCGGCTTTTGCTACTTTCACAGCTTCTTGCCATGTCGAATGTCCCCAACCAATTTTTGGTGATTTTGGTGAATGGTATTCTTCATCTGTATAAGTAGAATCATAAATGATCACATCTGCATCCCGTGATAGCCACAGGACATTTTCATCTAGCTTGTCAGAAAAATGTTCGGTATCACTGAGATAAACAGCTGTACCACCGCGCCAGTTAACTCGGTAGCCTACGGCTTCTCCTGGATGGTTCAGGGATGCTGTTTCTATAGTAATGTCATTAATATGTAAAGATTGCCCTGGTTTTATGTCATGAAATGCCAGATTTGACTGCATGATTTGTAAGGGTACAGGAAAATTAGGGTGCAGCATCTGGTCATTGAGACGTTGTTCGATAGTGGAACCATCAGGAGCGATCGCACCGTAAATATGAAATTTATTCCCCTCCACAAACCCTGGGACAAAAAACGGAAATCCTTGAATATGATCCCAGTGAGAATGGGTAAAAAATATATGACCTTCCGTTGGCATTTGGCACAATAAGGATTGCCCTAATACGTGTAGTCCTGTCCCACAGTCAAAAATCAAGCGTCTACCCCCCACTTGCATCTCTACACAAGGGGTATTACCACCATAACGGACAGTATTTGGACCTGGACAAGGGATGCTCCCGCGAACGCCCCAAAATTTTACAGTAAATTGGTTCTCTATCCTGGACATGGGTGTTGCTTGCTGGATTGAGCGGGCGAGCAATAAAAACAAGTTTATGATTTTTATCTAAATCTATTTTAATGTATTTCGGAAAGACCTATAACTGAGTGAAAAAATACCCAATTTAGTTGTAGTCTCTGGAAACCCCAAAGTGATGAGGATAAAAATAGATGATTAAATCTTGAGAATTACGGACTTTATGCCAACTCACTGCTACATATTACCAATAAGTTGCCCCAAATTGATTGTCAATTCAGGAAAGTGGAAATTCCCAATTGGACAACTTATCTAGTCCTTGAGGGTATGTCAGATTATATTGTAGTGGCGTAATGCTGATGTAGTTATTGCGGATGACATCGACATCAATCGGCACTTTGTCAGATAAATGTAAACCAGCAGGCGGTTCGACTTCTTCTAATACTTCTCCCGTTAACCAGTAGTAAGTTTTGCCCCTGGGATCAACTCGCTTATCAAAAACATCCACATAGCGCCGTACTCCTTGACGAGTAAAAGTCACCCCGACAATTTCTTCCCAGTTGATGGCGGGAATATTCACATTCAGTAACATCAATTCTGGTAGGGGATTTACCGCTAATTTATCCACCAGAATTTGAGCAAATTTAGCCGCAGGTTGAAAGTCTTTGGATGTATGGCTGGTAAGACTGAAGGCTATGCTGGGAATCCCTTCAATAATCCCTTCCATCGCTGCTGAAACAGTACCAGAATAAAGAATTTCCGTTCCCAGGTTTGCGCCTTGATTAATTCCAGACAGCACCAAGTCAGGAGGGGAATCTAGCAAAGCCCACAGTGCCAATTTTACGCAGTCTGAGGGAGTCCCATCGCAAGCCCAAGCATTGACAGCAGGATGAAAAACCGATTCAATGACCTCGGCGCGAATAGGTTGGTGCATGGTGAGTCCATGGCCAGTTGCCGATCGCTCTCGATCTGGACAAACTACACTGACATCATGGCCTGCTTCCGCCAAGCAGTCGGCGAGGGTACGAATACCCAAGGCGGAAACTCCGTCATCATTGCTAATGAGTAATTTCATGGGTGAATAGTTAATTATCGATGTATTCAGTATGAGGCAAAAAATCCCTCTCACACAGCCAATGACCTTTAAACTAGTAGAAAGAGGTTGGTTTTTCACCTTGGCCTCTGTTTAAATTATTTGGTTACAGACTATAACCAATGACTAATAACTAATGACTACCAATTTAGAGGCTCAACTTTTAGCACTGCGGCAAGAAGGAGAAACAGCGATCGCTGCTGCCGATACCCTAGAACGTTTAGAGGAACTCAGAATTAGCTATCTGGGAAAAAAAGGGCAACTGGGGGCGTTATTGCGAAGTATGGGACAAATGAGTGCGGAGGAAAGACCGAAAATTGGGGCGATCGCCAATACAGTCAAAGAATCGCTCCAAAATAGTTTAGACCAGCAACGGACATCCTTAGAAACCGCCAAAATTCAGGCACAGCTAGAGACGGAAACCATCGATGTCACCATGCCGGGAATCTACCGCCCTCAAGGTCGCATTCATCCACTCAACGGCATTATTGATCGGGCGCTGGATATTTTTGTCGGCATGGGCTACACCGTAGCAGAAGGGCCAGAAATGGAAACAGATTATTATAATTTTGAAGCCCTCAATACACCCCCAGATCACCCCGCCCGTGATATGCAGGATACCTTTTACCTCAGTGATGGAAATCTGCTGCGGACTCATACCTCATCAGTACAGATTCGCTACATGGAAAAAGAGGAACCACCCATTCGGGTTGTTGCGCCAGGGCGAGTTTATCGCCGAGATCATGTTGATGCAACTCACTCGGCGGTTTTCCATCAAATCGAACTTTTAGCCATCGATGAAGGTTTAACTTTTACAGACCTCAAAGGTACTGTCAAGCTGTTTCTGCAAGCAATATTTGGCGATTTACCAATTCGTTTCCGTGCTAGTTATTTCCCCTTTACAGAACCTTCTGCTGAAGTAGATTTGCAGTGGAATGGACGCTGGTTAGAAGTGATGGGTTGCGGAATGGTTGATCCAAATGTGATGAAATCGGTAGGTTATGACCCAGAAATTTACACTGGGTTTGCTGCTGGTTTTGGTGTAGAACGTTTTGCAATGGTATTACATCAAATTGATGATATCCGCCGCTTATACTCTAGCGATTTAAGATTTTTACGGCAGTTTTAATTTATTTTTCGTTTCCAGAGTAAATTTGGCTTTTTATCCTAACTAAGCCTCTTTTATTACTCTTGTAATATAAAAATCATCAATCCTTATTTTTAAGAATATTGATGAATTTGGGCTTAAGTTAGGTTCCTTTTTTCAAGGTAATAGAAGAGTGCTAATTGCCTCTAGACTAGAAAATTGATACTATACAAAAAAGCTTGCATTTACAGGCTTTTAAAATTTTTTCGGTTTTGACGCTAGTAACAGGGATGAATTTACTTTTGACTGTAATGCCAAAGGCAAAAATGTTGAATCTCGTTACAAAACTTTACATATTTAGCCTTATAACCCAGCCAGGGTCAGTATTGACCAATACGACCCACAACCTCAATCGTCATAAGGTTGTGGGTCGAGAATCTCTATATCCCCAGGCGATACTTGCCTAACTCCACCAGTTGGATATAAGTCTTTTGAATTGAGAATTTCTACAATGATTTTAGAACCCTTACTACCCAATTGATATCCACCAAAAACTGCAAATTCACCTGTACTTTTGATTCGGAAAATTAACTTGTAAACTTGCCCTGAAGGGTTAACAGCTTTGTACTCTCCACCTAACATCTGTTTCTCCTGATTCAAAAGATTCTTTAGCAATCTTGCAGCCTGTTCATTACCTTTTGGTAGAAATTTGGGCAACCAGTATGAAGCCTTAGCAACTTGCTGAGGCTGTTGTGATAATTTCTTAGATAGGATGGCTATGACGCGCCGGAAGCCTATACGGGGGAGTAAATACTTGAGCCAAAGTTCTATTTCACTCGCATTTGCTTTCTCTAGTCCTCGCTCTAGAAGCACCTCAAAGTATTTTTTGTTCTTGAGTACGGCATTAGCCAATTTTAAGCCAATGACAGAATCCCGATCTACAAGGGCGTTTATCTCATCGAACTGATCTGATTCCGGTAAACTCTTTAGCCTCCGTTGTAAAGCCTTATGGTCTGAAAAATCTTTATCAGTAATAAATCGGCTAGTCATATTATCTTTCCTATTAATATTTTATGACGTTTTTCATCCGACTTAAGTACACCCTGACATCAGTAAATGTCATGTTCTATCTTGGCGGAGGCTGTTCTGTTTTAATCATCATCAGGGGGTAAAATTACACTGATTAGGCTTTTGAATTGACCCGGTTCAAAAAGTTCTGCGGGTAAACCTGCGTTGTTCATCAACTCAGGGGTCGGTCGATAATGTCCAGATTCATTAGTCCACTTGCGGAGAATACCCCTTTTAGTGCGTCCTGAAAAGTAAAGCCGACCTGCGTAGTCCACGTGCTTTCCCATTGCTAAATCTACATGACCAATTGGTCCGCCTCCAACTCTAGCACTGGCTCTACAAATGAATACTTGTCCTTCTATGGTGACAAAATTATACACTCCTGATGCGGTGCGTTCTTCACGTTTGTATCTCACCTCTCGCCATTTTCCTGACTTGAGAACCAGCTGCGATCTTTGGATGATTATTGGCAAGTCCTCCGGGAACAGGTTAGGGAACTTCCTCAATCCCAAAGCTCCTCTTTTCTACCCCCAACATCATCATATTAACTTGTGTCTTGCTTGGAAACAGTTTTTAAATTTATCTCTGGATAGCGAGGAGATGGGACTGAAGCGAGCTTTCTTGAGCAAATTCATGGGGTTAGTGCCATCTCAGTTCAAAAAAACGGTTGATGATGCCATACGTTCAACTAACCGTTTAGTTTCACCACCAGGATAGTTGGGACGGCAAAATTGGATAATGGGTGGGGTACAGCGATAGTGAAAATGATCAAATGACCAATGATTAATGACTATTTCGACAATTATCACAATGTCCACAACGCCAGTTAGCAGCTTCTTTGTCAAAACCAAAGGCGTTTAATAAAAACTGCCAACGACATTTTCTAGTATATAAATATTGATACATTTGTTGAGCAGCTTGTGATTGTGTTCCTAGTTGATATTTCCCCCCTGACTCAATAGTGTAATGGAAAGGGTCAACCCACTTTAATTGACCACTGCTGTGGAGTACAGCTAAAGCTATATCAGCATCACGAAATTGACGCTTTACGGCATTGATTTCTCCTTGCTGGGGTAATCTTTTCACTAACTGCTGGGCTGTACGTTGTTGCGATCGCATTTGCTGTGTAAAAAACTGTCTTCTTTGCCGATCCTCTGGATCTAACCACCCCGTAGGTTCACTCACTAAACTTAAAACATCGGCTGGTTTTCCATCTCTTCCCGCCCGGCCAATTTCTTGAATATATTCAGACATGAGATGAGGGGCGTGAAAATGAACGATCCAACGCACATCTGATTTATTAATCCCCATCCCAAAGGCACAGGTACAAATCACAAAAGGCATTTTACCACTTAACCATTTAGCTTCTATACCCCGGCGTTCTGCTGCACCCAAACCTGCGTGATAACTAGCTGTTATATAACCCATCTCTGCTAACCATACAGCTAAGTTTTCACTATCTTTTCTAGTGCGAACATAAATTAATCCCGATTGTTGGGGGTGATTTTGAATAAACTTTAATAATTGCTGCTTTCGACTCCTTGGTGTCCAAGCTATACGAACAGTAGGATATAAATTGGGGCGGTAGGGATTCAATCTAAAAATTTCTGGTTGCTGTAATTCTAAAACTGTTTGAATAGTTTTTGCGGCTGCGGGGTCAGCAGTTGCGGTAAAAGCAGCAATACTGATTTTTGTTCCTGGTGGTTTTGTTTTCAGTAATGCAGGTCTGACTGCGCCTAATCTGCGATAAGCTGGGCGAAATGTATCGCCCCACTGTACTAAACAATGGGCTTCATCTAATATTAAACCATTGATTTGTAAGGTAGGATTACACAATTTTTCCCATACTGGCGGACTCAATAAAGTTTCTGGGGATAGGTAAAGTAATCTAAGTTGTTGTTTTTCTAAATTTTGCAGTATGGTACGGCGTTGATATGTCGATAATTCATTATGTAAAAGTGCTGCTTTTTGTTGGCGCTGTAATAATTCCTGCACTTGGTTTTCCATTAGTGCTACTAAGGGCGAAACTACTAAGGTTAATCCTGTTTGTAGCAATGCCGGAAGTTGAAAGCAAATTGATTTTCCGCCGCCTGTGGGTAGAATAATTAAGGCATCTTTTTTAGCTAATAAACTCCTGACTATTTCACCCTGTGGGGGACGAAAATCATCATAACCCCAAATTTGTTTAAAAGTAGTGCGAACGGCTTGCCAAGAGTTTAATTCTG
Organism: Nodularia chucula CCY0103; assembly: GCF_963923915.1. NCBI lineage: Bacteria > Bacillati > Cyanobacteriota > Cyanophyceae > Nostocales > Nodulariaceae > Nodularia > Nodularia chucula. The sequence continues at coordinate 12,900 of NZ_CAWUOL010000117.1, forward strand.
GTGTATTCATCAGGATTTACGCTAAATTATTTCCTACTCGAAAATGTTTAAGTCCCGTTAAAACAATCATCACTTAAGGTTCATGCCTGGCATTAAGTTATGGGAATCCTATTTGATTTCTGTTGGCGTAGCCTGCGCTTTGCTCTTACAACTGAAAAAGCTGTTTCCCACTCCCTACTCCCCACTCCCTACTCCCCACCTAAGTAAGTAAGTGGAAACATCAAAGCGGATTACTATATTGTTTTTTAGTTGTCACCTGATGAATTGGTAACTCAACTACAAATTCTGTACCTTTACCTAGTTCTGATTGGCAGTAAATTTTTCCCTTGTGTTTATCTGCAACAATTTGATAACTAATAGAAAGACCTAAACCTGTACCTTTACCAACAACTTTGGTGGTAAAAAATGGATCGAATAGGCGGGAGATATGTTTTTCTTCGATACCGAGTCCATTATCTGCAATGCGAATGCCAATCCAATCGTTATTGAGTAGGTAAGTGGAAATTTTAATTTGACCGGGGTGAGCAGTGAGTTCATGCAATGATAGCTGGAGGTTGCGCTGTTCTACTGCATCAATGGCATTGGAAAGCAAGTTCATAAATACTTGATTCAATTGTCCGGGATAGCATTCTATAGGGGGTAAGGGATTGTAAACTTTGCTGACTTGAATGGTAGAGTTATCGCCTGAAGGCTGCAAACGATGTTGCAAAATCATTAAAGTGCTATCCATACCTTCATGAATATTTGCTGTTTTAAATTCGGCTTCATCTAGGCGGGAAAAGTTGCGTAATGAGGTGACAATTTCACGAATGCGCTCAGTTCCAACTTGCATAGACTGGAATAGTTTCGGTAAATCATTGAATAAAAATTCTATTTCGGCTTTTTGGAAAAACTCTGCGAGTTCTGGTGCAACATCAGGATGATAATGCTGATAAAGTTCTATACATCGTAGTAATTCTTGGGTGTATTGATAGGCGTGTTCTAAGTTACCGTGGATAAAGTTAATGGGGTTATTAATTTCGTGGGCTACTCCTGCTACTAATTGCCCTAAGCTGGCCATTTTTTCAGCGTGGATAATTTGCATTTGGGCTGTGCGTAGTTCTTTGAGTGCTTGGGCGAGTTGATTGGCTTCTTGACGAGTTTCACCTAGTAAGCTGGATTGTTGGAATAAGTTGGCTTGATAGAGGGCGACGCTGATTTGATCTGCTACTTGGGTGACAAATTCTAAGTCTGTTTCTTCCCAATCACGGGGATGGGTGCATTGATGAATACATAACAATCCCCACAATTCTTCTCCTTCTTCTACGGTGTACACACAAGTAGGCCTAGAGCGAGTTTCCAACCAAAAAAGGTGGAT
>NZ_CAWUOL010000118.1:0-14239 GCF_963923915.1 Nodularia chucula CCY0103
TGGTTTGCTAATTGCTGCTACTGTACCTCATAACAGCCGGAAACGCTGTATGTGCGAGAATTTCAGCGTCTTTATGCTGATGTAAGACTGGGCGTACCAATTTTCGTACAAGAAAGAATTGCCAAAGAAGAAAAACAATGTCCGCAGATTGCTGCTCCTACTAGTATTGTAGATAGTACACCAATCAATATTAATACAGCGACTTTAGAGGAGTTGGTAACACTTCCCGGTATAGGAGAGCAATTAGGGAAGAGAATTATCATAGCCCGTCAGCAAGAGAAATTCACATCTCTAGATGATTTAGCCCAGGTTTCTGGAATTAGTACCAGAATGACACAACAATGGCGCGATCGCATAATCTGGTGACGCAAATATCAGCCATCACAAAATCCTCAAACCGAAGTACAGCCAACATTTAACTAATGATCTGACTTTGATTTACACATTTTATCAGTAAATATACCGTTTACAGGAATCATTATATGTAATTTATTCCAATTTATGATCATCTATTTAAGAAAAATTACTTAGCTATGGTAACCACTGAGGTGGTTAGGACATGGGAAAAGTCTAAAATCCTGTCACAGGAAGTCTTTCATTTTTGGGCGAAGTTCCTATTGGGAAAAATGAATTTAGGTAACGCTAATGGTGATTTAGTTATAGTCCCTTCATCGCTTGCGGGGAGGGGGTTGGGGGTGGGGTTCTTGTATCTTACTCAACTGAGAACCAATATAATTCAATTTACCATGAAAAATAAAATCTATATATAATAGCATGATAGACATATTAAATATATAAATAAATTACTATCAACACTAAAGTTTTACAAAATACCAGTTATTTTTTGCATATATTTAGCAGATAAATCGACATAAAGACTCAAAAAATCGGAAATCCAGGGATTTATCATCAGTAATTAATTATATGTTTTTTAGATAAAGTTCCGGATTATTACTGGCGAAAATGATCCCTTGACAAGTAGTATATGACGATACACTGATAATAATTATTATTTAGTCAAAACCAGAACTAAGTAAGTTTTATTCAGTTCAAACATCTCTGCTGTGAAAAAAGTCAGGAAAATTTTAATTCTTCAGGAATTTCCCTGATTTAAGGATGTGCGATCGCAGCAACACTGAGTTTTACATCCTCACAACAAAGAAGTTGTGCTTAATTTTCCTGAAAGCTATGCAGAAGCAGTTTAGATGTGCATCCATTGTTAAAGTTCACAGTTTTTGGGAGTAAATCACGATGAACTCATTGACAAAATTTTTGTCACAAAGCGCCTTCACATTGGTGGGTTTAGGCCTAGCCACTGTTCCCGCACAAGCCCTTGTAATCACCACAAATAACAACGCTGGCGCTTTAGCAGGTGGTATTTTTGATAGTACTCAAGCACAAATTACAGGTGCTGTCTACAATGGCGCACCTGTAGCTGCTGGTACTTTCACTGGTGGCTTAGGCATATTTGGTATAGATACTGGTCTCATTTTAAGTACCGGTAATGTAAATCTGGCAACTAATCCATCACTTCAGGGACAAGAACCCCCTGGAACAGGAAATTTTCCTAATGAAGATCAGTTCGGAGATCCAACTTTAACAGCCTTACTTCCCCCTGGTGGAAGAACAAGAGATGCGGCTTCTTTGATATTCGACTTTATCCCCACAACAGATACAGTTGAATTTAGATATGTTCTCGCATCGGAAGAATATCCCCCTGGAACAGGCCTTTTCAATGATGTATTTGCCTTCTTCTTGAATGGAGACGAAGCGGGAAATAATATCGCCTTAGTTCCTGGTACTGAAACACCAGTTTCCATCCGCACTATTAACGCTAACACCAACTCTGGATTTTTCAGAAACAACATCCCAGACAATTTAAACATTGGATACACTGGTTTGACTTCGGTGTTAACTGCTAGAGCTACTGGATTACTTCCCGGTGAGACAAATACACTGAGACTGGCCATTGCAGACGGAGGTGATGTCTTTGGAGATACATCTGTGTTTATTGAGGCTGGCGTTTTCTCTGACCCAGGCCCAGACCCAGACCCAGACCCAGACCCAGACCCAGTAGACCCAGGCGAACCAGTAACAAGTGTTCCTGAACCTACTACCATGTTGGGTTTGTTAGCATTCGGTGCTTTTGGTGCTAGTACAGCCTTGAAACGCAAACAACAACAGAAAGGTATTGCTCAAGTATAATCAACCATATATTTACTAATTATTTTCACTGCCATGTCTGTCAATGGCAGTTTTTTTATTACCATATCTTTACAAATCTACATTTGTTGACTAATGTATTTATTATTTATATATTTTTTAGATAAAGTTTCACCATAAGACTGGTAAACAGTATCATTTGATCTGTATTATTTTTCCAATACTAGTAATAAATATTATTTAGTAAAAAAAACGCAAAAAAACCAAGTGTATAAATTCAGTTACAGGTATGGCGAACACCGGATGCAACTAATCAAGAAGTATTTTGCATAACATCTCTGCTGTATGAAAAATGTCAAAAATTTGCCTAACTTCAGTATGTGCGATCGCTGGGTAACACTAAAATTTACCCCATAATCACACAAAACTTGTGCTAAATTTGACTGAAAGCTACACCAAAAAATTGGTTAGATGTGTGTCCACTTTGAAAGTTAACAGTTACTTAAGAGAAAATTACAATGAACTCATTGACCAAATTTTTGTCACATAGTGCATTTACATTAGTCGGTTTAACTATAGCCTCAGTTCCCGTTTACGCCCTGACAGTGAATACAACTAATGATGCGAACGCTCTAGTTAACAACATTTTGGGTGAAGGTATAACTTTTTCCAATGCTACATACACAGGCGCAGCCAATGGATCTGGTTTCTTTACCAACGGCTCCTCTGCCGGAATTGGGATAGATAGTGGTATTATTCTCACAACTGGTAATGCATCACAAGCACAAGGACCAGTTATACCGGTTCCCGTTGAGCCAGGACAACCTGTACTTCCGTTAGGAACTAATAACTCTTTACCAGGAGATGCTGACTTAAGCGCTTTGATTGATGATGCAGCTACTTTTGATACTAGTGTTCTAGAATTTGATTTTATCTCAGAAACTGGTGATCTCTTTTTCAACTACGTTTTTGCATCACAAGAATATCCGGTATATGTTAACAGTGCGTTTAATGATGTATTTGCGTTCTTCTTAAATGGGGAAAATATTGCTTTAATTCCTGGAACTACCACTCCAGTTTCCATCAATTCTGTCAATAATGGAAATCCCAATCCACAGTTCCCAAATGAGGACACCTTTGCTACCAACCCTCAGTTTTTCAATGATAACAACTCAGGAAATTTATCTCATGGGTATAATGGTTTTACCACAATATTCACAGCTCAAGCCACTGGATTAGTTCCCGGTAGCAGTAACACCATTAAACTGGCGATCGCAGATACAGTTGATAACTTTTTTGATTCTGCTGTATTTATACAAGGCGGTACTTTCTCTTCTACTCCTATAGATCCCGTAGATCCAGTTGACCCTGTAGATCCCACCCCTCCAAGCACCTCTGTTCCTGAACCTACAACTATGTTAGGTCTATTAGCATTCGGTGCTTTTGGTGCAACCACAACATTAAAACGCAAAAAACAGTACACAACTGCTTCTCAGTAGAATCTATTAATCAGTTAGTTCAAGTACATTTTGACTGCCGTTGAAAGATAGGGCAGTTTTTTGTGTTTATATAGATAATTTCTAGATACGACCTGCAAGATTTTACTTACATCTGTCATCAGCCAATTAATACAAGTATTTGCAGGCTCTTAGTGTGATTCGTTCTGTCGAAACGAATAGAAATATTCGGGGATGACAGGCAAGGGAAATATTCGGGAGAAATTCCGACAGAACCTTGACAACTCAATTTTTCGTGATGGTGTAATTCCATCCCTCCAAGTGCAGGAGTGAAAGCAAGTCCCCCATTTCAGCAAAGTGGTTCTTTGTTGGGATGAAGCGGGGAATCATGGCGGTAACTGCAAGCCTAATGTGGAATCCCGCCTAGCATAGCTGGTCATGGGTAGGAATACGAATCTCTTGACTGAATCATCGTAATGCAAAACAAGCCAAAAGGCTGTCAGGCTTGTCCCAAAAGGGAAAGGATAAGTGGTTGGCTGATTAAGCGGCAGACCAATATGCACTCACAATAAACCCGGTGAAGAGAGAGAACCCTAAAACCAACGACAAACGAAAAACTGGGAACGAAGTAACCCCCTAATGTACTCTCCAAAACTGGTCGAAATTTGGAGCAGGTAGCCAACCGGAAGTCATCAGGGGGAGGGATTGCCTCAGAAGCCAATGCCTTCTTGTAACGAGGAGGATATGCAGACGGAGACACGGTGACTTGGATTGTGGAGGTATTAGTAGCAATGTATACATCTAAAACGAGTTTCAAGACTACGGTGGAATGGAATGCTATCCCTTGGCGAAAGCTAGAGAGGAAAGTATTTAAGTTGCAAAAGCGCATCTACAAAGCCTCGCAGCGTGGTGATATCAAGGCAGTTCGCAAACTCCAAAAAACGTTGTTGCACTCCTGGTCAGCAAAGTGTTTAGCGGTTCGTAGGGTAACACAGGACAACCGAGGTAAGAAGACGGCAGGAGTGGATGGGCTGAAAAACTTGTCCCCAAAAGCACGTCTCATCTTAGTAAAATCCCTAAAGCTAGGTTATAAAGCTGCCCCCACTCGAAGGGTGTGGATACCAAAACCGGGTGCAAAGGGAGAAAAAAGACCCCTTTCTATACCCACTCTATACGACCGCGCCTTGCAATCGCTAGTAAAACTAGCCTTAGAACCTGAATGGGAAGTTCGTTTCGAGCCAAACTCCTTCGGCTTTCGACCAGGAAGAAACGCCCATGATGCAATTAAGGCAATATTCAACACTATTAAGCTGAAACCTAAATATGTGTTGGATGCCGATATTGCAAAATGTTTTGACAAAATTGATCATAATGTTCTGCTGTCAAAATTAAATACATTCCCCACCATTCGCCGACAAATTCGTGCATGGTTGAAAGCGGGAGTGATTGATTTCTCGGAATATGCTTTGAGGGAGAAATCTGACAACACAACAACATCAATGGGTGTTCCACAAGGGGGTACGATTTCGCCGTTATTAGCGAATATAGCCCTCCACGGTATGGAGAATAGAATTAAACAAGTTGCTTTAAGTCTACCCGGCTCTCTAGCGGCGAACTATACAGCAATAAGCTTAATTCGATTTGCAGATGATTTCGTCATTCTGCATAAAGACCTTGCCGTTATCCAAAGATGTCAGCAGATTATTAGTGAGTGGTTAAGCGAATTGGGACTGGAATTGAAACCAAGTAAAACCCGAATATCTCATACACTTAATATGTATGAAGGTAAGGTTGGTTTTGATTTTCTGGGTTTCACTGTTCGACAATTTCCTGTTGGAAAATATCACAGTGGTAAAAGCTCAAGCGGAAAATTACTTGGTTACAAAACTCTAATTACCCCAAGTAAAGCAAAGCTGAAGACACACACGCAGAAGATAGGTAAATTGATTGATGGGCATAAGTCAGTACCACAATCTGATTTAATCGCTCATTTGAATCCCGTCATCCGTGGATGGACAAACTACTACTCAGGTGTCGTCAGTAAACGCATATTTAACCAGGCTGATACAACATTATTCAGCCAGCTAAAAGCATGGGCAGAACATCGTCACCCTAATAAATCTTCCCGATGGAGTTGTCAAAAGTATTGGCAAACCGTAGGGTCTGATAATTGGGTATTTAAACCCCATAACCAGAAGATTCGCTTATTTAAGCACCGTGAAACTCGCATTGTGAGACACATACAGGTGCAAGGAAGCCGAAGTCCATTTGATGGTGATTGGGTGTACTGGAGTTCGAGAATGGGTAAACATCCTGAAGCTTCAAAAAGAATGGCAACACTCTTGAAGATGCAGAAAGGAAAGTGTACTCATTGTGGACTGTTTTTCAATCATGAAGATTTGATGGAAATCGACCATAAAATCCCCCGTTCAAAAGGCGGTAAGGATAGTTACGACAACCTTCAATTACTTCATGGACATTGCCATGATGCCAAAACAGCAGCGGATAAAATTGCTGTTTCAGTTCCAGAGATAGATGAGGATTATCTCAACTGTAATCCCTTTTAACTCTGAATTTAGAGGTGTGCGTGACAAGCACCAAATCATTGAGGAGCCGTGTGAAATTAACGTTTCATGCACGGTTTTGTAGCCGAGTCAGGAGGGTGACTTCCTGGCTTAGGCATCCATGTATGAGGAGGAGAACGTTTTCCCCACACCTTCCACACCCTGCCCTGACAAGGTTTTAGCTTATCTTAGTCCCATTCACATGAGGCCCTTGTTGCCGTTTTATAATGAAAGGATGCAAAAGCTTACCATTACCCGACCTGACGATTGGCATCTGCATCTCCGCGACGGTGCAGCACTGAAAGCGGTTCTGCCCTACACGGTGCGTCAGTTTGCCCGCGCGATCATCATGCCGAACTTGAAACCCCCTATCCGCTCAGTGGCAGATGCGGCAGCCTATCGCGATCGCATTCTCGCCGCCATTCCAGAGGGGCAACAGTTTGAGCCATTGATGACGCTCTACCTCACCGACAACACCAGCCCCGACGACATTCTCCGGGCGAAAGAATCCCAGTTTATCAAAGCGGTCAAATACTACCCAGCCGGTGCAACGACCAACTCAGACTCCGGTGTGACAGATATTCGGAAGTGCGATCGCGTCTTTGAAGCGATGCAGCAGGTGGACATACCGTTATTACTGCACGGGGAAGTAACCGATAACGATGTTGATACGTTTGACCGCGAGAAGGTGTTTATCGAGCGACATTTAATCCCCCTCAAGCAGCGATTTCCTAACCTGCGGGTTGTGCTTGAGCATATCACCACTTCCGATGCGGTGCAGTATGTCCTGTCTGCCAACACCATCGCGGCCACAATTACGCCACAACATTTGTTGTTTAACCGTAATGCCATGTTCAAAGGCGGCCTTCGCCCCCATTTTTATTGCCTGCCCATTTTAAAACGGGAGGAGCATCGTCAGGCTTTGTTGCAAGCGGCAACATCGGGGAATCCGAAGTTTTTTCTAGGTACTGATAGCGCTCCCCATACCCGCACCAGCAAAGAAAGTTCCTGCGGCTGCGCGGGATGTTTTTCGGCTCTGCACGCCCTTGAGTTGTATGCCGAAGCATTTGAAAGCGTGAAAGCCCTGGATAAACTGGAGGCGTTCGCTAGCTTCTATGGTCCAGATTTTTATCAACTGCCGCGTAATACCGAGCGAATTACCTTGTCCAAAACGAGTTGGCGCGTTCCTGATCAAGTTCCATTTATAGAATCTGAGCTTGTACCTTTGGGGGCGGGGCAGGAAATGACATGGCAAATGGTATAACCAAGCCCCGTTGGGGCGGGGTGTGGGGTGTGGGGTGTAGGAGAAAAAAGAGCATCGAACAACCATTGGGTCACAAGCCTCGTCTTCTCAAGACGATTGTATTGGTGGGGTTCCAAGCCTCGACCAATACCGTCTTCCCACTCAGCTACCCCCAACACCCTATGACAAATGTTCGGTTACCGTAATTTGGCTAACAACGAATCGCACGATGCCTTTGTTATCAACTGTCATGAATCAATTGCAGCAACGCCTCCGTGGAAATCTTGCCACTTATATCAGTACCATCCAGCAAGCTATCAGCTAAATCACGCTTGTGGTGATGCAATGCCACAATCTTGTCTTCAATAGTATCCTTTGCCACCAAGCGATAGATCGTTACTGGGCGTTGTTGCCCAATACGGTGGGCGCGGTCGGAAGCTTGGTCTTCTACTGCTGGATTCCACCAAGGGTCAGTATGGATCACATAATCGGCGGCAGTCAGATTCAACCCAGTACCACCCGCCTTGAGACTAATTAGAAATACATCTCCTGTTCCTGCTTGGAACGCATCCACCCGTTTTTTCCTCTCTGCCACTGGCGTACTACCATCTAAATATTGATAATTAATACCTTGCTGCTCTAGATAATCTCTAATAATGTGTAAATGGTCAACAAACTGACTAAACACCAACGCCTTATGGCGATTTTCCAGAAGTTCACCCAGCACCTCACCAAAAAGTTGTAACTTAGAACTGGATAACTCAGTGTCAGGCATCACCAAACTAGGATTACAGCAAGCTCGACGCAGTTTCATAATTTCCGCCAAAACTTGCAGATGTTTCTTTCCTGCCTCGGCATCGCTTTCGGTGAGTTTAGATATTGCCTGACGGCGCAAGGCTTCATAGAATGCCATTTCCTCCCGACTCAACTCCACATGAAGTAAAATCTCAGTCCGTTCAGGTAACTCTTCTAACACCTGGTTCTTTGTCCGCCGCAACAGAAATGGTTGAATCAGTTTTTTGAGTTTATTACGTGCTTGTTTATCCTGAAATTTCTCAATGGGGATAGCAAAGCGTTGATTGAAACTTTCAAAAGAACCCAATAACCCAGGGTTAATAAAACGGAATAAATTCCACAACTCACCGAGGTGGTTTTCAATGGGAGTCCCAGTTGTAATTAGTTTAAAGCCAGATTTCAAATTCATGGCTGCCTGAGAACGTTTAGTGGTCATATTTTTAATCGCCTGGGCTTCATCCAGCACAATCGTTTGCCACTGCACTTCAGAAAGCATTTGAGCGACTTCTTCCTGCTGCAATAAACCATAGCTACATACCAACATATCCAACGGTTGCAGTTCATCCAGTAATTTTTGGCGATTAGCACCAGCAAACTGCACAATATTCAGCGTAGGGGCGAACTTCTGCGCTTCACTCACCCAATTCATGCACACGGAAGTTGGGGCAATAATTAGGGTTGGCCCCTCATGGGCGTGGTTGAGGATGACAGCCAATGCTTGCACGGTTTTACCCAGTCCCATTTGGTCTGCCAAACAAGCGCCCACACCCCAATGTGCCAGACGCGCCAGCCAACAGAAGCCATCCATTTGATAGTCGCGTAGTTCGGCTTGAAACGTAGAGGGCAGTTCTGGTTGGAGGTTCTGCACCTCCTTAAGCCGTTGGATATGTGTCTTCCAGTGTTTATCGGTTTTTACCTTGCCCACCTCATCGACAAAATCCTCTAACCCTAATGTTGCTAATGGGTGAAAACGGATACCTTTGTTGTGTTTTTCCGAAAACATTCGCAATTCGTCGAGACGTTTCCGAAAAGCTTGAGTTAAAGCCAGAAATTCACCATCTCCAAGGGGGATAAAACGACTGGGGTTTTTCTCTAAGAGTTCTAGTAGTTGCTGCATATCCAGCACCATGTCGTTACTCAATTTCAACTCCCCAGTGGCTGCAAACCAGTCTTGTTGTCGTTGAATTGATAAATTAAAGTCTTTCAAGTCTGCATGGTGGCGAACACGCAGTTTTTCTCCTTCTGGCCAAGCCATGACGACGCTGTTTCCCAGTGTTTGCAGTTCTAGCAGCAGTTCTAAACATTCTTCCGGGTCTTCTATTACCCATTCACCATCTTGTTCTTCAATTCGAGTTAATGTGGGGCAAGCGGCTATAGCGGCCTGGGCAAGTTGCTGTTCTTCGGGCAGATTGCGTCTGGTTTGGAGACGTTTCCCATCAATTTCGGCAATTACAGTTTCACCACCTGTCCCAGGACGGAAGTAGGGGCCACCCTGGGCAAAGGGGCGTGACAACAGAGTAACTTTCAAGCCGGTATTAGCGGGTAATAGATGAATATGGGGTAAAGTCTGGGCGGGGACTTCTTTTGCTCCTTCTAGCCCCCCACCAATATCAGAATGCACGGTGACGATACCAGAGACGGCATTGATGGCTGCCAAGACTTGCTTCTCGGCGATCGCAGGCACGTTTAATTTATTATCTTTGCCGATAATTTCACCAATGCGTCGGTGTTCGGCGGTAATTTCAATTACTTTAATCCGGGTTGGGGTTTCTTTAATATTGAGAACATTTTGTGATTCGGTTAACTTGGGCGAAAATTCCAAGGTGAGACGACCTTGTTTGCCTTTTTTGACTAGCAGTTCTGGTTCTCCCTTGACGATTTCTACACGAATATTGGGCGTATCTTCCCAAAAAACTAACGGGTGTCCAATTAAGGCAGAGATGGCTTTTTCACTGAAGGTATACTCGACTTTACCGTAATAAGAACCATCATTGTATGCCTCAATATAACTACATACCCGCATATCTTGGGGTGTAATATAATTAAATTCACTCAAGCTACTACTCAAACGTTTGATAGCTATGGGGCGGCCTTTACTCCACTCTCCCTTGGCATTAACTTTTTGTTCTCGTGGTTGCAAGATACATTTGCTGGGATAGAAAGTAATGAACCATGCTAAACGTAGTTCTGACTCAGCTTTTCCAGGCGTTTGTGGTACTTTCTGGAGATTTGCTAGGGCATTAAGACACATTTCCCAAGCTTCCTGGGGTTGTATCAGGTCTACGATGGTTTGGATGTTGCTATCTTCGCGCAGTGTTGCGGCTTGTTGACGATAGTTACTACTGGGTTTGAGTCGAGATAAAAGTTCTGCGCTTTCCATTGCCAACCAGTAATGACCGGATGCAAGCGATCGCCTATAGAATGGTTCTAGTAAATCAGGTAAGCGTTTTTTTGCACTGTCAGCATCCATCCAGTAAAGGCACAGAGAACAAAACAATGTTTGTAAGCTATTTTCTTCTTCTACCGAAGAAATGTAGGCACTAACTATAAATTCTTTTTGGGTAATATCCCCTTGCTGAACTTGGAGGATAATTTTCAGTCTGGCATAACTAAACTTGAGCCAATGATCTGATTGACGAGAAATGAGACTGGCGTACTCTTCTGCTTCTTTGAGGCGTTGCATTGAGCCATCTTTTAACAGTGCCAGGATAAAAAATAAGCCTCCCATTGTATTGAAATATATTTGGCGTTTCCCCTTAGCTTTTTTGAAGGCTTTGAGGGCATCTGTATAATATTTAATAGCTTGGTCGTTCTCACCCCGCAGAAAACTCAGCCAGCCCCAAAAGACAAGGGTATGATCTTGATATTTCTCAGATATGCGCTCTAAAGTTTGTTGTGCTTCTTGGATGCAGCCCCGTAGCAGTAATTGTTCTGTGAAAATCAGTTGCAGATAATCTGAGTTATGTGTTCCGTCTGTAGAGCATTCTTCTTCTAGCAGTGTAAATACATCTTCGGATGCAGACAATTTTAATGCTGAATCGAGGAGTATGCTAGATATGCCGCGTTCATATAATTCTTGTGGTAAGGTATTGAACCAATCTGCGTCAAAGGGGTTATTGCATATCTGCTCGAAGATATTTCCTATAGAAACTTTTTCTTCATCATAACTGTACTTCTGGTAATCTTCAATTTGCTTATTAATAAAACTAGGGTCTAGACGATAAATACCTATGCGGATTTCTCTGATACATTGGCGGAGATTTTGGAACATTCGACATTCATTTTGCCAATGTTTACGTACGGGTAAAGTTTCCTCTACTGCCGTGACTAATATCTCAAACTGCCCTGTTTTTACCGCATGACGAGTCGCAATTTCTGTGAGTAACGGATGGCATTCATGACCTTGCTTACTTTCCTTAATTAGCAAACCTGCTTTTAACAATTTGTCGATTTGGGGACTTAGGGTTTTAGTGCCAAAAGGTTTATTATTTTCATCTACTGCCCTTGTTTTACTGAGGCAACTCAGGAATGAGTTTTTATCTATGGGTGCAAAAATTACCGAGTACAACTGAATAATTCTTTGGGCAAAAGGAGGTAAATCAAAGTATTTTTTTGCGAGTTGAGTTTGTAACTGTGTGGGATTAGGTGCAAAGTTAGTCATGTTATTAATTTAGTTCTTTAAATAATTCCATTAATTTGCGTTTACGTCCATGATTCGCTTCTAGTTGTGAGCGATAAGCAGACCATTCAGCTTTTTGTCCAAGTTGAAAATAGCCAGCTTTTGCTTTTTTTAGCCATTTAACCGCAGCATGATAACGGTCAGCTTTGCCTTGTTCCATAATTGGTTCTGCCCGTGTGCGGGCGTGATCAATTACCCAATCAGGACGATGAGAAATTGCGGCATCCATGACGGTATGAAGCAGTTCTGAAGCATAGTAAATATCTCTTTCTACTGTTCTCATGGCATCATCAATTAACCCTTCATACAGGAAAATATCAACTTTAGTTTCTTGTGATACCCAAATTGATGTTTCTTGCAATCTTTGGAGTAAATCTTGTTTGACTATTAACCAAGTTTCACTTGCCAAGTCTTCTATTTTTCTATAGTCTCGAAATGATGGTTTGATTTTGAAGGCAATGATGCTGGCATTTAACGCCGTGGTATGATCCTCTAATCCTTGGGCTAAATCACTTGTCCAAGTAGTAAATTCATACAAACAGTTATCTGAGAAGTTTATACCTATTTGAGCTATTTCTAACGCTTCAGTTAAATACCCGTCTTCCCGCAATATTTTGGCTAAGGCAAAAGCCTCCTCTGCTTTTTCCATGAGTATTTTAGCCGCAGACATCGCCTCCTCTACTCTGCCCAACGCTGCTAATTGCGTCAGGTATTGCATGGTCATTTCTTCTGCTAAAGCTAAATTTAAATACTCTGTGTAACGGTTTTGACGTTCAAGAATTTGTAACCGAATCAATACTAAATCATCAGCAAAGCTTGGTCGTTCATCTTCCCAAAGTTGTATGGTGTCATCCCCTTGCATAATCTGTTGCAGTGGTTCGTAATCCCAACCTTGACGCAATGCTTCTAAACTCATGGCAAAATCTGCGCTGATTTCATCTTCCCATGATTCCAACATCACCTGCAAATCTACTATTTCTGCTGGAGATATCTCTGCACACAAAATTGCTTCTGTCCACGCGCTGTCCAGAGGTTCTGCTATGGAATAACTGTCTCCACCATAATCTAATAACTCATCCCAGTCTTCGGCATAAGTTGCAGTGATGGTTTCCAGAATTGCGATCGCATTATTTCCATCTCCATTTTCGGTAAATTCCCGCGCTTTCTCAATTACAGCCAGCAAATCATCTGTAAATGGGTCATCTTCTGAGCCATACTCCAATTCTCGCAATCCATCCCGCAAAATTCGCTTTATGTGAGAGCGAAACGGTGATGTGTCAATTTTACTTTGCCGGGTAGAAGGCGATTTTGTTACCAGAATCGGCAAATCTATTAAACTGACAAATTCATCAATATCTTCAATTAATTCTGGCCTATTCTCTACTAATTCTTGCACTAATCGCTGCGTTTGCAAGAGATCAAGGCGATTTAATAACTGTTCTACTGTGGGACGTTCTTCCACCCTCTCTGACTGACGCGAACAAGCCAATAAGGTGGCAACTATGTGTTTACACCAACCATCATAATTATAAGCACAGGTACATAAAGCTGAGGTTATTCCGCCGGCATCAAAACGAATACTGATTTGATAGGGTGTAATTTCATTGCCTTCTACCTCCGCCTGTATCAGATTACCTCGTTTTTTGAGAGCAGCGATCGCTCCCCTGCGGTAATATTCTTCACCACGACTGTAGGATGAAGCGTTGGAGTTGTGTCGTATGATTGCTTCAGAAATTTCTATAATCGACATAGCACCCAAGTTTTTTATTTTTAGCTTACGCTTAAATGTCCTTGATTTTCTCGTTTCATCTCTACCAAATGAAAATACTTAGTCCTGGGATGATTTTCGTGCCGATCTGGGAGGTGTGCGGTGTGCGCCAAAGTATTTCTCACTACGATAGCGTAACCATACCCGCAATACTTCCGGGATTTGCTGTTTTTGTTCTTTCGTTAATGTGTTATAGAGAACTAAAGCACGGTCTCTTTCACCCCGACAAGCAGCATTGTTGTGAGCATCCCAATAGTTGCGGGCTACTCGAATCCGGCGACAGACTTCTTTGATTAATGTTTCTCCAGTGAGTGGAGGGTCTGGCTTTGCCATAATTAGCGAGATAAGTTTATTATGCGATCGCGAAGCGCTGCTGCAAAGCAGATCGCAACAATTTAGACTCATTTGAGCAATTACGATTGAAGGTTTAAAAATTGTGACGCTTATTGCAGCTTCATAGAGTATTGTAACAATTTTCTCAGGGACTTTCAAAAAATAAATTATCCGAATAAACATTAACGTGAGTTCGAGGGAGAGGAAGGGGCAAAAAACTTGCTGTGTAAAAATTTG
>NZ_CAWUOL010000119.1:0-14080 GCF_963923915.1 Nodularia chucula CCY0103
TCATAAAGTCCCCTCCCCTAGTAGTTTACTTCTACTTGTGTGTACACCGTAGCCTCGCTTGCGGGGAGGGGCTAGGGCGTGTTTTCAAACTGGTTGTATCCTAAGAAAAAGGCGATCGCGTTGTAGTGATGATGAATAGACCAGAGTTAAGCAACGAACAGTGGGAGAGGTTAAAACCGTTACTACCGCCAGAAAAGCCACCAACAGGAAAGCCAAATAATGACCACCGCACAGTTGTGAATGGCATTCTTTGGATACTGAGAACAGGCGCACCATGGCGGGATATACCAGAACGTTATGGAAAGTGGCAAAGTGTGGCCACAAGGTTTTATCGCTGGCAAAAGGCGGGAATTTGGCAGCAAATCTTAGAACATCTACAAGCAAGCGCTGACGAGCAAGGAAAGCTCGACTGGGAGGTTCATTACGTTGATGGAACAGTGATCCGCGCCCACCAACACGCAGCTGGTGGAAAAAAAGGGGCGCAGAAGAGGAGAAACTAGGTCGTTCTCGGGGTGGTTTTAGTACGAAAATACACATACGTTGTGAGGGTAAAGGTAAACCGATAACGTTTATTCTCAGCCCTGGGCAAAGAAACGAGTCACTTTTTCTAGAACAATTAATGGAAAAAGGAGCAGTCAAGCGTTCTGGGCGTGGTCGTCCACGTTTACGCCCTTTACGATTAGTGGGAGATAAAGGGTATACGGGTCGGAGAATACGTAATTACCTTCGCCGCCGTGGTATCCGTATCACGATTCCACGACTCTCAAATGAACCGCGACGCGGCCCTTTTAACCGTGAAATCTACCGTCAACGCAACATTGTTGAACGGGCTATCAACCGACTCAAACAATTTCGCCGCATTGCCACCCGATATGAAAAACTTGCAGCCAATTATACAGCTATGATTACTATCGCCTGTATTTTGTTGTGGTTGTAGTTTGAAAACACGCCCTAGGGGTGGGGTCTTATGACACAAAAGAGAATTTCCCCTTGTGTGTACACGGTAGTACAAGACAAGGGGCAGAAAATCTATAACTAATCTGGGATTCATCTCTGTATCTCATTTACCAAGTATTAATGGGAACTTGATATATTTTCATCTCTTCAAAAACTTCTGCCGCATCCGCACTACGAAGGTATTCACCTCTGGTATTTTCAGGAATGAGACAATAATTGCAAATACCAAAATCCCTACTAAGCCGGATATACACAACTGCAATAGGTGAACTATTAATCCCTGGGTTCCTAATATCTGCTGCAAACTAACCAAAGTTCCAAAACTAGCTAACCCGGCGACAAAACTTCCCCCAGCTAAACCCAAAATTGGCAAACTCCACTCCCGCCAAGGTAAACCATTGAGTTTACGATTTAGCAACCATAACAGCATCAACATGGAACTGCAATTTACACCTACTGTTGCTAACACAATACCATTAGCTCCAAAAGGTTTGACTAAAATTGCATCTAGTCCAGCATTGAGAAAAATATTAAATATACTAATGCGAAAAGGTGTCTGTCCATCCCCCAAGGCATAAAATACCCTGACCAAAACATCACGCCCTAAATAAACAAACATCCCAATTCCGTAAGCAATCAGTAGGGATGAAACTAACTGTGTGGCTTCTTGTTTAAAAGCACCCCGTTCATAGATGATCTGCACAATGGGTACAGATAATACGATCATTAATGCTCCTAAAGGTAACATGGTGACGGCGGTGAGTAAAATTCCTTGACGAATGCGTAATTTTAAGTCTGGCCAATGTTCTGGAGCGGCTAATTTCGCAAACATTGGTAATAAAGGCAGTAAAATAATATTAGAAATAATCCCCAGCGGAGTCTGCACTAGGAGATTGGCGTAGTTAAAACCAGCCGCAGCCCCAGGTATGGGACTAGCAAAGTAAAGGTCTGTGGCGACGTTAATAGGCATCATCCCAGAGGAAATGGTGGCGGGTGCCATGATTCTAATGACTTCCTGCACCCCAGGGGATTTAAAATCAAACCGCAGGCGTAATGTCCCCAGTCCTAAGCGCCACTGGACGATTAGCTGTACTACCCACTGGAGAATTGCGCCGGCTAAGGTTCCCCAGGCTAAGACCATACCTCCCCTGAAGGCGTATTCTGGCTGAATAATGTCTTTACCCAGTTGCAAGGTTAAGATGGCAATACCGGCAATGACGGTAATACTGGATAGTAGGGGACTAATTGATAGTAACCAATATTGATTGGCGGCGTTGAGAGTGCCGAAACCAATGCCAATTAAACCGGCAAATAAAGCCATTGGGGCCATGATGCGGATTTGTTGAATGGCGATCGCCCTTGTGGTACTTTCTAAGCCATAACCGACTATATCCACGATCGCATCAGCAAAGAAAATTTGCCCCAAGGACACCAGCAACAGTAATCCCCCCACCAAAGTTGTGACTGTTTCTACCAGTGGTGCGCTTTCTGACCGGGGACGCTTGGCTAAAACGCTGACAACTGCACTGTGCAATGGTCCATTCACACCACCCAGTAAGATTAAGAGAAAACCAGGGATAATATAAGCGTAACTATAAGCAGTAGCGGCAGCACCCACACCAAACGCAGCTGCGATCGCCTGCTGTCGCACTAAACCAAATATTTTACTAATTAATGTAGCCGCCGCCACAATTCCAGCTATTCCCGCAAAAGAACGGGCGGGTTTCGAGTCTTGTTGTGTCACTAAATTTTTAATTCGTAATTCTTAATATTTCCTGGGGAAACGCTGCGCGAACGTAATTCGTAATTTGGGGATTGGGAATTTTTCCCCCCCTACTCCCCACTCCCTACTCCCTATTACCGACATCCTAAACTATCCCGTGTCGCCACTTTGGTAACTGGATTTATGCCATCGGCGCGATCGCACATTAAAGCCACCTGATAGCGGTCAATCAAAGCATCAGTAAAATCCGCCCCCGTAATATCAGCATCAAAAAAACGACTTCTAGTCATAGTCGCTTCCGTGAAAATAGCATTGGTTAAATTTGCCCCATCCATCGTCACACGGTCAACTAAAGCACCCGTGAGATTTGCGCCTGACAAATTGGCATTTAATAAAACCCCCTTAGTCAAAATTGCATTAGTCAAATCTGCCCCGGCAAAATTCGCCCCCCGCATTTCCGCCGCCACAAAAGTACCACCAGCCAAATCAGTGTTAGAAAAATCACGATTCTGGAGACTACCGTTACTATAGTTGATAGTATTAATTTGAGCAAAAGCCGGTTGAGGATTGATGATCACCCACAACCAAGCCAAAACCAAAATCACAATCAAACTTAATAATCTCACTAAAAACTTTTTCATAACTTTAAACATCGCGCATCATTAGTCAATAGTCTAATATCATTTATTAATCAAATTGTCATTCATTGGCCGGATGATCGCACTTTTATTCCAAAAAGGGTTTACAGCCCTAAAAACAAGATTTCTAATTAAATCTTGTTCCCCTCCTCGCTTGCCTAGCGTGTACACACATCCTGATCCAAAAAGGGTTTCCAGCCCTAAAAACCGAATTTCACTGTAAATCCGGTTCCCCTCCTCGCTTGCGGGGAGGGGCTAGGGGTGGGGTCTTATGACACAAAAGAGAATTTCCCAACTTGTGTGTATACGGTAGCGCTTGCGGGGAGGGGTTCTTGTACCTGATAACACCCGGAAGTGCTGTAATCACAAACTACGTTCGCGCAGCGTGGCGTTAGCTATAGGAAATATTATCAATTACGAATTATGTTGACTATTTCCAATCGTCACCGATACGAATTGTCAGATCAGAATTTAAATCCCCAATAGAAGACACCTGAACCTCACCCAAACCTATGAGTTTATTTAATTCCACTCCTATTTGCCGATTGCCTTTTTGGGCAATAATTTGAGTTTGCCTTTCAGTATCCGGCCAATTTGACACCGCATAAACATTAGTAAATCCTTTGTCTTTGAGATACTTAATAACCTTTTCTGTTAGCTGAGGTTGAGAAGAAGCATTTTGAATAGCAATTTTGCGCTGATTAACCGGGCGTAAATCTGGCCTTAAACCAGGGACATCTACCCCAATATAATTATTCAATAAACTCTGTTGTCCATTGAGATTCAGCCAATAACTATTAGGATCTTGACTAAATCGGCTGAACGTACCAGGTAAAATGGTCATTTGCAAATTATCCCGTTCCAGGTTAATGGAATAATTTACCAAAGCCATCATTTCTTCTGTTTTGAGATTGGTATCAAAATATTTTCGCATCAAGCGGGTTAATTGGGGCAATCTTGGTAATACAGTTGGACTATTGAGGCGTTCTAGTAAAGCTGTAATCAGCATTTGCTGACGTTGTACTCGTGGTAGATCCCCTAGCCCTGGTTCCCGGAACCGTGCAAACATTTCTGCTTGTTCACCGTCGAGAGTTTGCCATCCACTCACCAAATGATTACTGCTGTCTTCCTGTTGCATTCCTTGGGGTACTAAGACATCAACCCCACCCAATTGATCAACTAACTGTCTTAAACCACTAGTGGAAATCCGAATATACCGATCAATGGGAGCATTGTTTAAGGTACGACTTACTACCCGTGCGGCTAAAACCGGACCACCTTGAGCATTGGCCTCAGACACCTTAGTTAATCCCTGTTCGGGCATAGCAATCATCGTATCTCTGGGAATTGACAGCACCCGCATGGTTTGATTACTGGGATTCAGCCTCACCAATAACATGGTATCGCTAGTGCCGATAAAACTTTCTGGTGAACCATCCACAGTTCCTGACACGGGATCAACTCCCATAATCAGAATATTCATGGGGCGTGAAAGTTTATACTGGGATATATTACCCCATAATTCCCCCGGTAATGGAACTTTCGGCTCATCTTGGCCAGAAAAGCCCCATTCTTCATCTGTACGCTCCAAATTGCTCCATAGCGGGGTCCACAGCGCCACAGTAGAGACCAGCAAACCCGAAAAAACTATGCCGATGACAGCCGTCAAAATCCACAGTAACCACCGGGGCATAGTCAAGCCCAAGCGATCGTATAACTCGTTGGGAATTGCCCCTACAGAGTCAACCACACTGCGGGAAATAGTTCCTGGTTGGCGAGGTACTATGTCCAGGCTAGAGGCTGATGGCTGTTCGATTCCTAGCTCATTTTCAGCCCACGGTATTTGTTGAAGTCTTTCCTCTAATTCTAACTCTGGGAGTTGTTGAGGTGTAACTTCATTTTCTGACCATTGAAATTGTTCAATCACAAATTATCTCCCCACTGAACCACGCCCTAACGGTATATTGATCGCAGCCATCACTCTTGCCAAGGCAAAAGCTCACTGTACACTGATAGTGATCTGAGCTAGGTGTGTATGACAACATGAATAAGTCACTGTTCCCTGTAATTCTTGCCGGTGGCAAAGGTGAGCGTTTTTGGCCCCTGAGTCGCAAAGACAGACCTAAACAATTTTTAAGCCTTGATGGTAGCTCTAGAAGTTTATTACAAACAACTGCTGATAGATTAGTCGCAGTTGCCAGTGGCTGGAATCACCTCTGGGTAATAACTTCTAGTCAAATAGCCGCAGGTGTCAAACAACAACTACCTGAACTGCCAGCTCAAAATTTATTAATTGAGTCACAAGGACGAGATACTGCTGCTGCTGTTGCCTGGGCAAGTTTGGAAATTAAGAAACGTTACGGAGAAGATGCGATTATCGGCTTTTTTCCCTCTGACCATTGGATAGCTGACCAAGAAGCATTTGCACGCACCTTAGATGCTGCTACCCAGTTAGCGGCAAGCACAGAGGCGATTGTCACTTTGGGGATCAAACCTACGTTCCCATCAACTGGTTACGGCTACATTGAACAAGGCGAAAAGATTGGTAGATTTAATGATTTGCCAGCCTATCACGTCAACCGCTTTACTGAAAAGCCCAACCGTGAAACAGCAGAAACTTTTTTAGCGACGGGGCGTTTTAGCTGGAATAGTGGAATGTTCGTGTTTCGGGCTGGAGTTATTCTTAAGGAACTATACACCCATGCGCCGGAAATTATCGAACCATTAGCACAACAAGGCCCTGATATATATCCTCAGTTGCTTAAACAGAGTATAGACTATGCACTGATGGAAAAAACAAATCTAGCATACGTCTTGCCGGTGGAATTTGGTTGGGATGATTTAGGAGATTGGAATGCACTAGAGCGATTACTGAAAAAAACTGATAATCCCAATGTAGAACTTGCTACTCATGTGGGGTTAGATACTCACGGGGCGATTGTTTATGCCACCGATTCGGAAGATGTAATTGTTACTATTGGTTTAGAGGATGTGGTGATTGTGCGCGATCGCAACGTTACTCTTGTCATTAATAAAGACCGTACCCAAGAAATAAAGCAGATTCTCAAAACCCTTGCCGATGATCCCCGATTTAGCGAACTGTTGTAGTTGTTAAGCTTGAAGAGGTAAAACATTTGCTCCCCCTATTATAACTGAAATGTCCGTTTGAAGAACTAGGGACTAGGAGCTAGAGACTAATAGGATACAGCAAACTCTTCTCCATTCCCTGACTCCCCATCTGCCAAATCCCCTGATCCCCCTCATCTCCCCACAATGTTCCTCACCCAAACTGTTCCTCGTCAAAAAGAAATCATCGAAGTAGTCCTTCGCAATGGCTGGGACTATATGCGAAGGCTGCTGACTGGTGGTAAAGCTGATCAACCCCAGCTACCCACACCTGCGGTTTTAAAGAATATCCTGGTGGACTTGGGGCCAGTTTATATCAAACTTGGTCAGCTACTTTCTACCCGTCCCGACTTACTGAACGCCGCCTACATAGAAGAACTTTCCACTCTCCAAGACGAAGTACCCCCAGTTCCTTGGTCAGAAGTAGAAGTATTCATCCGTAAGCACCTCAAACGCCCCCTGGAAGAAACCTTCAGCACAATTAATCCTGTTCCCGTAGCGGCGGGATCAATCGCCCAGACTCATCGCGCCACATTAGTCGATGGTCGAGAAGTAGCGATAAAAGTGCAACGTCCGGGAATTGCTCTCACTGTTGCTCAAGATATCGCTTTAATTCAAGGAATTGCTGATTTAGTCGCCCGCACAGAATTTGGGCAAACCTATGAAATCAAATCCGTCGCCGCAGAATTTACCAAAGCTTTAGAAGACGAATTAGATTTTACACTCGAAGCTGGTTTTACCGACGAGCTACGAGGTAATTTATCTCGTAGTCGCTGGTTTGATCCCACACAACTGGTAGTTGCAGAAATTTTCTGGGACATCACCACCGAAAAGTTATTGGTTATGGAATGGCTGGATGGAGTTCCCTTCCTCTCAGCGAATTTAATCAGCATTGAGAACGGTAAAACTGCTCATACACAACGCCAAGAAATCACTACTTTACTATTTCGAGCTTTTTTCCAGCAACTATATATTGATGGCTTCTTTCATGCTGATCCCCATCCTGGAAATTTATTTTATCTCGCAGATGGTCGGGTTGCGCTTTTAGACTGTGGAATGGTGGGTAGGCTTGATCCCCGCACTCAGCAGATACTCACAGAAATGCTCTTAGCCATCATTGATTTAGATGCAGGGCGCTGCGCTCAATTAACTTTACAATTAGCAGACTCTTCTCAGCCAGTGATTTTGTCCCGGTTAGAAAATGATTATGATCGGATGTTGCGGAAGTATCATAATGTCAACTTGGGTCAACTGAATTTCAGTCGGGTAATTTATGAAGTTTTGCAAGTCGCCCGAAACAATAAAATTCGCTTACCCAGTAATATGGGGTTATATGCCAAAACTCTGGCGAACTTGGAAGGAGTAGCCCGGACATTTAACCCAGAGGTGAATTTATTTGATGAAATCCAGCCATTAATTACAGACTTGTTTCGGAGGCAATTATTAGGCGATAATCCAGTGCCATCGCTTTTAAGAACTGCCTTAGATATTAAGAGTTTATCATTACAATTTCCCCGGCAAATTGAACTGTTATTAGATCGCGTCACCTCGGAAACCTTACAGTGGAATCTTTCCCTGCGTGGTTTGGATGGTATGCGGCGCACTTTAGATGACGCAGCTAACAGATTATCTTTTAGCATTTTGGTAGGTTCTCTAATCATGGGAGCAGCCATTATTTCCACCAAAGCCCAAACAACTCAACTTTCTTATTTAAGTACTGTCCTTTTTGCTGCTGCCAGTTTATTAGGTTTGTGGCTAGTTTTTAGTATTTTGCGCTCTGGGCGTTTAAAGTAAACCTTGTGTTTACCAAAGCAATCATTAATACAGATAAATAATTGATGTGCATCTATCTGTATTTATCTGTAGTTTCAATATAAAATTATGTCAATTATCACCGTTGAAAATCTGAGTAAATTTTATCCAGTTGCTGTTAAAGAACCAGGGCTAAAAGGCACACTCACCCACTTTTTTCGGCGTACCTACCGCCCTATTAAAGCAGTACAAGATGTTTCCTTTGAAATAGCACCTGGTGAAGTGGTGGGTTTTTTGGGACCAAATGGTGCTGGTAAAACCACCACCCTAAAAATGCTCACAGGGCTAATTCATCCTTCGGAGGGGACAGTCAGAGTAGCGGGATACGAACCATTTCTGCGCCAAGAGGCATTTTTACACAAAATCACCTTAGTCATGGGGCAGAAACAGCAACTACTCTGGGACTTACCCGCCCTTGACTCCTTAAAAATCAACGCTGCTGTATACAACATCTCCAACAAAGAATTTCAAAAGCGAGTCGGGGAATTAACAGAAATGCTCACCCTAGAAGGTAAGCTAACCCAACCCATGCGGAAATTATCTTTAGGTGAACGCATGAAAGCCGAACTACTAGCAGCACTTTTGCATCATCCTCATGTCTTGTTTCTCGATGAACCCACACTAGGACTAGATGTTAATGCTCAAGTGGCAGTGCGAGACTTTTTGCGCGAGTATAATCAGCGTTATCAAGCCACCGTATTATTAACTAGTCATTACATGGCTGATATTACTGCCTTATGTAAGCGTGTGCTGTTAATTCATCAAGGAAAGCTAATGTATGACGGGAGTTTAGATGGACTGCTAGCCAATTTCGCACCTTACCGAGAAATCCATATTGAGTTAGCCCAGCCCCTACCCAGAGAAAAACTCACCTGTTATGGAGATGTGCAACTCTTAGAGGGAAGTGTAGTCAGCTTTATAGTCCCGCGAGAGAAGCTCACAACCACCGTATCTCAAATTTTAAATGATTTAGAAGTCATCGACTTAACAGTAACCGAGCCGCCCATAGAAGAAGTGATTGGTAGAGTTTTTCAGTCCGGAGTAGTTTAATTTGTAATTCGTAGACACAGATGAGACGGATTAAGGGATTTCACAGATTTTACTTATCTTAGCACATGAAAAAAATCAGCGTAATCAGCGTAATCCACATAATCCGCGATACGGATTTTAGCCTCTATTGTTATCACAAATAATCTCATCCGCGCAATCCTTTGATCAGCGTTTGTAGTTCGTAATTCGTAATTTAAGTGAAAAAAATTATTCGGAAAATCTTGACATTTCTTGCTGTTTACTACGCCTATATGGTTGAGTATCGGGCAGAATTGATTTTGTGGGTTTTATCTGGGGCTTTACCAATTATCCTCATGGGTGTATGGATAGAAGCGGCTGAAAGTGGGGAATTTGGTTTAACATCTGTAGATTTTGCCCGTTATTTCATCACCGTTTTTCTTGTCAGACAAATGACCGTTGTTTGGGTAATTTGGGAGTTTGAAAAAGAAGTAGTCGAGGGCAAATTATCATCGCGCTTATTACAACCCATAGATCCAGTATGGCATCATCTCGCTGGTCATATTTCTGAAAGAGTTGCCCGCATACCCTTCATATTACTATTAGTTCTCTTGTTTTTTATCCTCTATCCCCAGGCTATTTGGTTCCCGAATTTGACGCAATTTTTACTGTTTGGGTTAGCAGTGACGTTAGGTTTCTTTCTACGATTCGTGATTCAGTATACCTTTGCTCTCTTCGCCTTTTGGACAGAACGGGCTAGCGCCTTGGAAACTTTCTGGCTATTGTTTTACCTATTTTTATCTGGTTTAATAGCCCCTTTAGATGTTTTCCCTGAGAATGTGCGAACAATAGTCATGTTTACCCCTTTTCCCTACTTGATTAATTTCCCAGTTAGTCTTTTGGTGGGGCTACCGGTAGATGTTCCACGGGGATTTTTAGCAATTTTGGGTTGGATATTGATATTTTTAGGTGCAAATCGTCTGCTGTGGCGTGCAGGATTAAAACGTTATTCCGGTATGGGTGCTTGAAAACCTGCCAAACCTCGCGAGGCTTAGATCCCCGACTTCTTGAAGAAATCGAGGATCTTTTTGTATCTTTTTGTTTGTAACTCATTTAAAGTTAGAATTGCTAAAATATTGCTATCAATTGGTTAAATTTTGGCAGGTTCAAAAAATTAGATGACAGCGCCTCAACCAAAAGTCTCCACTAACTCCCAACTTTACGACCAAGATTTTTATTTCTGGCTAGAGACAACGGCTGAACAACTAAAAGCAGGAAAATTTGCGGAAGTTGATTTAGCCAATCTCATCGAAGAAATTGAATGTATGGGGAGAAGTGAAAAAAGAGCATTAGAAAGTAATTTAGTTATTTTATTAATGCACTTGCTGAAATGTAAATATCAGCCAGAAAAACGCACTAATAGTTGGCTTTCAACTATATTTGAGCATCGGCGGAGATTAAAGAAAAGCCTGCAAGATAGTCCAAGTTTAAAAAATTACTTTTCTGAAACCTTTGCAGAGTGTTATCAAGATGCACGTCAACAAGCAGCCATAGAAACTGGATTATCACTTGATACCTTTCCTGTAGAATCTCCCTTCAGCACCGATGAATCTTTGGATAAGGACTTTTTACCCGAATAACTCCCTCAATATGCAAATAGATTAGTTGTGTATAGGGAAATTAAGGGAAGATATTAAATTCTTTATCTTCCTTTATCTCCACTTCCCAATCAGCAATGAGATTGACTACAGTATTGATAGTTGTAATCAAGTTAACTGTATATCTATGAATAGTCAACGTAACCGTGGTATTGCTATCAAACCTAAAGGAAGAGATTTGATTGAGGAAAAAAGGGGAGAAAAAGGTTACTCTCTTAAGAAATTGGCAGAACTGGCTGAAATAGATATTAAGACTCTCAATACTCTTTTGAGAGGAGAACCAAAAGATAGAAATACTATCGAAGCTATAGCAAAAGCTTTGGAAATATTACCAACAGATATTGTTGATGCTGATGAGGGGTTTCCTCAATCTGTAAATACCACTCAAAACCAAGAAGATGTTAACTGGCTGGAAGTTTGTCACACCGTCCTCAATGAGCAGCAGATTAGAAGAAAAGCCTCTGCAATGGGATTTGAGGTAAATGTTCATGTTCCCCTGGGTTTGGTACAACGGAAACAGCAACAAAGACGAGATGAGAGTGTTCCTAGAGAACAAGTTTATCAGCTAGATGAGGAATTTATCACCAAAACCTATGAACATGATGATTTTCTGCAACAGATCATCAGTCAAAATCCTGGGGATAAAAACAAGAACATTGCAATAGTGGGAGAACCGGGAGCAGGTAAAACTACTTTATTAAATGCTGTTGCATCACACATCAAACGAGAAAATCAAGACCTAGTGATTGTTATTTCTCTTGCTGATTTGCAAGGTATGAAATTAGAGGAATATATACTCACGAAATGGCTACCTCATGCAATGGAATTACCTGGGAAAAATTCTACTCCAGAAATAGAAAAGCAGCTAAGAAAACGTTTTTATGCAGGTGATGTTTGGTTGCTGTTAGATGGTGTAGATGAAATGGGCGAACCTTCATCTATAAAAGCATTAAATAAAATTTCTCAAGCCTTGAGAGGTTGGGTAGGAAAAGCGAGGGTAATTTTGACTTGTCGGTTAAATGTTTGGGATGCAAGTTTAAATAATAATATTTTACCAAACTTTGATACTTATCAAACTCAGAAATTCCAACCCAAGCAAATTTATAAATTTATTTGCGAATGGTTTAAATATGCCAATAATATATCTCGTGGTTATGAACTACAGAAGGAATTAAAAGTAAGAGACCAAGGGAACCATAGTATTACAGGCTTGGTTAGTAATCCTTTAATGTTATCTGTTTTATGCCAAATTTATCAAACTAGCAAGAATAGAGAATTACCAGAAACCAAAACAGAAATATTCCATTTATACCGACAGCATTTTTATGATTGGAAGCCTGAGTCCATTACTCAAGATTTAAATTATAAGAAAAAGCAAGAATTACACGAAGCTTTAGGTAAATTAGCTTTCGCAGGAATTGACAGCAAGTATAGATTTCAACTACCTGAGAGTTTCGCAGTTGATGTGATGACTCAAGAATTATTTGATTTAGCTTGTGAGTTAGGTTGGTTGAATAAGGTAAATATAAATGCCAATTATGAAGATGTTTATGCTTTCTTTCATCCTAATTTTCAGGAATATTTTGCAGCTTTAGCTATTGATGATTGGCATGATTTTTTAAATCATGTTCGTGATAATCCAGAACAAGGAATATATCACATTTTTGAACCTCAATGGCAACAAGTAATTCTGCTGTGGCTGGAAAGAATGGAAAAATGTAATTTTGATAAAATCAGACAGTTTCGAGCTTATATCAATAATTTTGAAGATAATTGTGGTGGTATATATAAAGAAAAAGCAATTAATGTACTCAAGTATAAGTCTCCTATTTTCTTATTGAAGGAAGAAGAAAGGCGTAAGAAAGAGTTTAACGACATTTTTGATGAGATATCGAAAGACTGTCCAAATCTATTCCCTAAAGAAAGCAATTGTAACACTTCAGATACTCACTTAAATTCGGAACAGGTATCAGAATCAACTTCAGACATTGAAAAAAAACCTGTTAGTATAACACCTGAATCTTACAATGACCCTAGTCAAGAACTATCACAATTAAGCAAATTGCTAGATAGTTTATATGATGAAACTGCTGCAAAAAAAATAGTTGAACATCTGAATCAAACGAAAGATGATGATCAATACACATCTCAGCTTAAAAATATTATTGATAAATTGCTCAACGGGCTAGAGTTTTGTAAATTTTACAGGAAAGATAAAATCATTAGTAATTTGAGTATTTTGTTTGATAGTGACTCTAGAGAAATATTTTTACAATTGCTAGATAGTCAGGATAGAGATATACGACTATCTGCTGCAATAAAATTAGGTAAAATTGAACCTAGCAATCATAAATCCATCGAAACTATAATTGACGTGATGGAAAGTAAATATTCTGATGAAGAATATGATCCAGAGGAAGAATATGAGCCAGATAATGGTTGTATGATTTTTTACGATATTCTCTGGGGTATTAATGAACTGAGGAATGTCAAAAATTATGATTACAGTCCGGTAGTGGAAAATGCACTAAACAATATCAAGACTCATAAATATTGGTATATTCGTCTTGACCTTCTCATAATGTTACAGGAAATTGGGATCGAGCGTGCTGATTTTCTAGAGTCGCTAAATTACTTGATCACATCTGATAATCATCCCTACGTGCGTGCAATATCAGCTTATATGTTAGGTGAAATTGAACAAGATCATCCAAAAGTAATTACCACTTTAGAAAAGTCGCTGGTAGAGATGATGATCATCTATCTTTCATCTTTGACTGGTTTATCTAGTTATTTATCATTCTCAATTGCTAAAAATTTATTAACAATAGACCCCAATAACTCAACTGCTCTAGAATTGTTAATATTTTTGATTTGTCATCCTCACCAAGACTATTCATCGAACTACGAATTTAGGTATCTGATAGAAGAGTTTAAATATCCGATTGATAAATTGCGTAAATTATCATTTGAACATGATAATCTTTTGGTAAAAGTTGATAGTATCGGCGAGTATTTTTGGTTTTTACTGACAAGGGGTCCGAATGATGGTCAAATATTATATGTCAAAAAAATACACTATTCTGATTATGGACATTTTAGCAATAAGTAGGTGGGCGTGAAATAACCAAAATGTGTAACAATAAGTAAATACAGTA
>NZ_CAWUOL010000120.1:0-14022 GCF_963923915.1 Nodularia chucula CCY0103
TCTCCTCTTAACATTGCTTTATACATTTAGGTTTTGCCTCGCCCACCTACTTATTACAAAAATGCGATAAATACAAATGTCAACAGGGTTTGAGATGCGCTGACCCTGCTATGTAACAGAATGTAAAAATACCAAGATCCTTGTGGTTGCTTTACTCTACTTCCTTCAAATTAGCAGAGTTAGGACAAAAATATTTCATTTAATTAATTAAAATAAAAATTTGCTTTCTTGAAACATACAATCTGGACAATTATTGTTTTAATTATCAACCTTTTTTGTTACTATTTTGTCCTCTAAAAGAAAGCCAAGACTATTGCTTTTAAAAATAGAAGTAATAAAATTATTAATGTAAACCAATTGAGGATAAACTCATGCAAACAGCACAAATTACAATTGCAAATCTCAATCCTGAAATGTTTATTTCTGAACTTACTGCTGAGGAATTACTTTTAATCCAAGGTGGTGGTTTTGGAACTGATTTATTGAATGCAGTAAACGAAGTATGGAGAGATTTTAAAAGAGGTTTTGTTTCTGGAATGCAATAGTAGTTTTGACTCTATCTATGCAAAGTTCTCAAACCATTCATTGAGCCTTTATCTTTGAGGTTTAAGGGAGACTTTAAAAAGTCTAGCCATTCATTTTCATTTATTAATCATCATTGTGGAGATAATTGGAATCATGGAAGCTAAAATCCAAATTCAGGACATCAATTCAAACTTCCTCGTAGAGCTAACAGAATACGACTACCTAAATGCAATCTTTGGTGGTGCGACACCAACCACAGAAACTACATTAGCCAATGATATAGGTTGGGCAGTTGGTAGAGCGTATAGATGGGTGGCTAGCTGGTTCTAAATCTGGTAATGGTTTAAAAGATAATAGCTGTGCAATCATACACAGCTATTATCTTTTAATTTTGTAGATTGCAAAAACTTAGCTTAAATTCAGAAAATGTTCAATTTTATAACTCTAAAAAAACTGGAACCTGAAGTTATAAAATTGAATATTAGACATCAATTGTTTATTTTGTTCAGTTTTCAGAATTTTCAATTCTGAGAATTGAAACCGATAATAACTTCAGTCTGCTCAATCTCCTTTTTAATCCATGAATTAAATAAATCTGCTAAAATTTTAGGGCGCAACTGTTCTAATTCTGGTTGAATAATTTCTTCTACTAGAATTAAATAGGCTCCTCGTGAAGTCATGACTGGCTTAATTACCTGGGGTGGTTGAGCAGCAAAAACGGCAGCAGAAATTTCTGGTTTTAAATCTTTGCGATATACTATCCCTCGATAACCACCTTGGCGACGTAATTCTTTGTCCTGGATATATTGGCAAGCAACATCATGAAAACTCACTTCACCTTCATGAATTGCATAGAAAAGTTCCATTGCTAATTCTTCATCTTCCAGTACAACTTCATAAATAACAGCACCAAAATAATTTAACTGGTTTTGGAAAAAATAAGGTTCAACTTGGTCAGCAACAATATGTTTTGCTAATTTTGAAGAAATAATCGTGTGGTAAATTATATTTTCAAATTCTTGGATAGATAAACTATGTTTTTGTAGCCACTTCCAAGTCTCATCAGCATTTTCCAGTTTAGCAACTACTCGTAATTGATCTGCTGCTTTTTGAAGTTCTTCAACCTCTACTTTAATATCAGCTTCTTCAGCACTTGATGTAATGATTTTGCGGATAACAATTTGCTCCACTATTTCGGGAATTTTACAGGCTAGCTTGATTTGCTGAAGAATATCTTCGCTAGTAATAGTGATTGGTTGTGACATGATATTGTTTTTGGGTAATGTGGACAAAATTTCAGCTATAAGAGCGACTGAAAACAGATGATAAAAGAGAAGTCAGAATTTATTCCCTTTTATCTCATAATTATTGTTAAGCTTTTACAATTTCACTCCTCCTTGTTGTAATTTCTTGAATGGATCAATTAGAAAATCAATAATGCGACGCTGACGCACTATCACTTCAGCAGTTGCAGTATCCCCAGGATTTAAGGGAATACATTGATCACGACTAGGAATACAATGCTGATTCATCGCAATTTCTAAGTTATAAGCCGCTACTCTTCCCGCAGGTGTATCTATTTCTGTTGTGGTTGGAGAAATTTCTAATAATTCGCCGGCAATAACTCCATAATCTTGAAAAGGATAAGCATCAAATTTGAGCTTAACTGGTAATCCCTTTGCTAAAGAACCGCTTTCAGTTGTAGCCATTTGCGCTCTAATAATTAAAGGCGAATCTGTTGGGGCAATTTCGGCAATCATTGTGCCTGGCTGAACTACAGAACCAGCTTTTTCAATTGGTAACTGAAATACAGTCCCATTGACGTTTGCTTTTAAAATTCGTTGACTTATTTGAAACTCTAAAGACTGAATTTGGCTTTTAGTTTGAGCAATTTCTGCATTGAGTGTGGAAATTTCTGTGTCTATATTTTTTAATTGTTCCTGAGTTTTGAGTACCGCAAGTTTACCTACATGAGTTACTGTTTGATAACCATTTTCTTGTTCATTGAGCCGTAATTTAGCCTGTTCAATATCGGCATTAAATTGGCTAAGAGTCCGTTCATAACTACTCTGTTGTTCTGCTAACCTTAACTTAGCTTGTCGAATGTCTGACTTACTCTGTTCATATAATCTTTGCTGTTCTTTAGCGATATCTTGTTTTTCGATAACTGTAATTTCTGGGATAACCTCTTTTTCCCAAAGTTGACGGTAACGGTTAACTTCTCGTTGGGTACTGGCTAAACTACTTGCTATTAAGTTGTTAGCAGTTTGACTATACTCAAGCGTTTGCTGTGCTTGATTGACCTGAGATAATTTTTCTTCTTTTTGTAAATTAGATGAACTTCTAATAGCATTCAAGTTCTGTCGGGCTTGGTCTATTTGAGATTGTTTTTCTAACTCTTGAGATTGATTTTGTTGTTCTTGAGTGGCTAAAGCTACAACTAACTGGCTCTGTAACAAATTTAACTGCGATCGCCTATTTAATTGCCCTTGTAATCTGTCTTTTACCTGTCGTAACTCGGCTTGGACTAATTGAGATTCCATAACTAACAAAGTCTGTCCACTCTTAACTACATCACCCTCTTTCACTTGAATCTCAGCAACGGTTCCAGCAACAGGAGCATCCAGTCTTACTGTCTTACCTTGGGGTTCTAATCTGCCCCTAGCTACACCTGTTTCATCTACCCGCGAAAACATTGCCCAAGGTAAAATAATAGATACAAAAATAATTAAAAAGTATAGTAATCCTCTTGTCCAAACTTGTGGCAAGCTATCAAGCAAATCTTTGGTAACATGAGACCAATCATCGGTTGTGATAGCTATGGCTGATGTCTGAGATGTTTTCGTTTCCTGATTAAGTTCTGGTTTGGAAATAGCTGGATTTTGAGGTGTTAAAACTTCTTGATAGATTCCATCCTCATGAAGTTGGTTTTTTACTTGTCCATTTAATGTATCTGTCATAACTTCTCTGAAGATTAATAATGGATGGGAAAATTGAAAATTAGCTTGGGTTAGGCTGCGTTATCTAATTGCTGGTGATTCAGATAAAAATAATGTCCCCGTTTAGCCATTAACTCTTCGTGAGTACCACTCTCGATTAGCACACCCCGATCCAGCACCAAGATTAAATCTGCATTGCGTACAGTTGAGAGACGATGAGCAATTACCAATGTGGTTCTTCCCTTGAGGATGGTATTTAAATTACTCTGAATAATTCGCTCCGATTCAGCATCTAAATGGGAAGTAGCTTCGTCTAAAATTAACAGTTGGGGATTACCTAATAATGCTCTGGCGATCGCAATTCTTTGTCGTTGTCCACCAGACAACATTCCCCCACCTTCACCGATTTGACTTTCATAGCCCATAGGCATTTTTTTGATAAACTCATCAGCACCCGCTAATTGTGCTGCTTCAATAATTTCTTCTAACTTTGCCCCCGGATATCCTAAGCTAATATTCTCTCGAATTGTGCCGCCAAATAGAAAAGTATCTTGGTCAACTACCCCAACTTGTTCCCTTAAAGAACGTAAGGAAAGGCTAGTAATATCTTGTCCATCAATTAAGACCTTGCCATCTGTAGGCGGATACAACCCCAAAGCTAACTTAGAAATAGTTGTCTTTCCTGAACCACTCCGACCGACTAAAGCCACCATCTGCCCTGGTTTAACCCTAAAGCTGAGGTTTTCTAAAACGTTAATATCACTTTCTTGATGATAGCGGAATGTCACATGATCAAAGTGAATATGTCCTTTAATTGATGGTAAAGATTGCCTGGCTTGATGCTGTAAATCTTCTTCTGGTTCTGCATCTAATACATCATTAATTCTTTCTACTGCAATGGTGACTTCTTGTAATTCACTCCACAAAACTGTTAATCTCTGAAATGGCGCAATCACATTTCCTAACAACATATTAAATGCTACTAACTGACCAATAGTTAACTGATTGTGAATGACTTGATATGCCCCAAACCATAATAAAGTAGTAGTAACAATTGCATGAATGGAATTACTAAATATTTGCAGACGATTACCAATAATTTGCCCAGCAAACCCAGTTTTAATTTCCTTATGCAATAATTCTTCCCAATGCCAACGCACTGTCTGTTCTACTGCTGTAGACTTCACTGTTCTGACACCAGAAAGAGTTTCAATTAGATAACTACTTTCAGTAGCATAGGCACTAAAAATCTCTCTGGAAATTTTGCGTAAAAAAGGTGTGGCGACCAAAGCCAATAGCACAAAAGGTGGCACAATTACTAAGGATAACAATGCCATTTTCCAGCTATACCAAAACATTAATCCTAGATAGATAAAAACAGTTAGTAAATCTAGCAGGATAGATAATGCTTCACCAGAAAGAAAGCGTTGAATTTTGCGATTTTCTTGGACGCGAGAGGTAATATCCCCCACATAACGGGACTCAAAGTAACTGAGGGGTAGGCGCAGAGTGTGGCGAATAAATGCCACGATTAATGCTACATCTATTTTATTAGCCGTGTGGTCTAATAAATATTGCCGCAAACCCATCATTGCTACACGGAATAAACTAAAAATTAGTAATCCTAAGCCAACGGCAAATAAGGTAAGTTCAGAACGCTGTACTACTACTCTGTCTAAAATTAACTGAGTGAATAAAGGGGTAATCAGTCCAAATATCTGAATAAACACAGATGCGGCAAATACTTCCAACATGACCAAGCTGTGAGGCTTGAGTAGTTCAAAGAATTGCCAGAAGGGTGTAATCGTATCTTTGGTATCTTTTAAAAAGGCTGTGGGTTGCAGCAGCAGTGTATAGCCAGTCCAATCTGCTTTAAATTCACCATGAGTCAGAGTCCGTTGACCAATTGCTGGGTCGGCGACAATCACAGATTTCTGGGTAATTTCATAAACCACAATGTAATGTTTGCCTTCCCAGTGAACAATCGCAGGTAGCTTTTGCTTGGCTAACTGATCTAGACTGGCTTTTACTGGTCGTGTGCTAAACCCAATACTTTCTGCTGCTGTGGATAAACCACGCAAAGATGCACCATTACGGTCAACATTAGCAATATCCCGTAAACGATTCACACTAAAGCGTTTACCCCAATAACGAGACACCATAACTAAACAAGCTGCGCCACAATCTGATGCACTTTGTTGGTTAAAAAATGGGTAACGGCGAATTGTTCGTTGTAATAAATGTCCAACTCGCTGGTTAGGACTGGGAAAGTAAGCTTTGCTAAGTTTTTTGTCTAGCGGAGGTTCTGTAACTGGTGTTACTGGTGCTGAGGGAATTTCGGTTTGATTGTGTTGAGGTGATTGATCGTAACCCACCAACAGCGAATTATAGGCATTTGCTTTAGCTAGTAAATGCTCTTTAATTGGGGGATATTTAATCATTAAGGCCGATAAAACTGCGGCAGGAATAAAGCATAGTTGTAAATTAACACTTGCTCTAGCCCCATAGGGTTGGAAGTTAGTCTCTGGGAATAAGGTAAATTCCCCAAAAGATTCTCCAGATCCCAATGTGGTAATTAACTCTCCATGATTATTTAACAACCTGACTTTGCCTGCGATCGCAATATATACTCCAGCTTCTGCATCTTCTCCTTGCCAAAACTTTCCGACTTTCGGGCTAAGAAATTTAAATTGTTGGTAGTAGCGCTGAAATTCCGCTTCGTCCAGTGAATGACCTAATGCATGGTTGAACTGTTGTAAAAAAACCACAGGATCGGATAGATTTTGCACCATAAGTTTCTGACTCCATACCTAATTTTGCGAATTGAATAGGCAGAAATCCGTTATTTTCGGGGATGTTGTCGGATTTCAGGTCGTGAATCAATATGCTGGAACTTTTCGTATTTTCAGATCCTGCTTCCGGCTGGTTATTGGTTTTTGGGCGCGTGGATAATCCCATTTGTTTGAGGAGTCGCTTGATGTGGCGATCGCTCACTTCAATTCCCAATTCTTTAGCCAAATGTATCCGCAGCCAGTTAGCTGTCCAGCGCCTAAAAGCATAGCCATAATCGCGGGGACTATTTAAAACCAGTTCTTTTAACCGTTGTAAATATTCGTCATTGACTGCTTTCGGGCGACCAATGGGACAATCTTGCCATTGATGCGCCATCCCAGTACGGGCTATGTGCATCCAATGTCTAACTGTTGCTGGACAACATCCTAAAGTTTTACAAATTTCTGTTTGAGATTTTCCCTCGTCTGCTAAAAGCATAATTTTAATGCGCTGACGATAGGAATCAGGTAAATTTTCTTGTAAACTTTTCTCTAGAAGTTTTAATTGAAAAGGGGTTAAATATTTCCCTGGGCAACTGTCTACAATTTTCGTTTTATTATTCATTTGAACATGAGATATAAGCAGAAATTATGGACAATCGTGCTACTAGACGCGACTTCCCTTTGTTTTATTTTTATCAACAGACATAATATTAAC
This sequence comes from Nodularia chucula CCY0103, assembly GCF_963923915.1. Lineage (NCBI taxonomy): Bacteria > Bacillati > Cyanobacteriota > Cyanophyceae > Nostocales > Nodulariaceae > Nodularia > Nodularia chucula. Next base: position 6,954 of record NZ_CAWUOL010000120.1, read on the forward strand.
CTTTCATTTTCCAAAAACCTGCTACTTACATTTAAGTTTCGGTTAAATTTAGATTAAACTTTTTTTTAATAATTACGTAATAATACTAATTGTTATTATTCACCATTCTGATAACTATTGATTGAGTAAAAGTTGGGCGATCGCACCGGAAATAGGTAAACCAGGACAACGTTCCAACCAAAAGAACTCTCCCACAGGGTTAACTTCTAAAAATACGTGGCGATGATCAGGGGTAACAATGATATCAATTGCCCCATAATTTAAACCAAAATAAGCCATCAGTTGCAACAATTTCTCTTGCACATCTTGGGGTAAAGTATAGGATTCCCAAGCATTCAGTAAAGCCGCTCCTTGTTTGCGCCAATCATGACGCGCCTGAATTAAAGCTTGAGAATCCACCGCAGCTGTAAATATACAGTTACCTACAATTGTCACCCGTAACTCCAATTCCTTGGGAACTTGTTCTTGAAATGTCATCGGACAGAAACGCAAGCCATCCAAATGCTCTAAATCTGCGGATGAAACAGGATTTGTAAACACCACCTGCTCTCGTCCCTGTTGATCATAAACAGCAAAAGAAGAAAGCATTTTTGTAATCATTCCCTGCTGACATTCCCCAGCAAATTGCTTCACAGCTTGGGGATTATTTGTAGTTAATGTCCGTGGAGTTTCTAACCCAATTTTTCGTGCTACTTGTAATTGCAGTTGCTTATTTTCCGCACGACGAATATTTGGGAGGTGATCGAGGTGAAAACCCTGAATACTCGCAATCATTCCTTGAATGGTAACGCGGGATTCTTGAATTGATGCTGTTCGTAATTGCTTATCCATACTGTGAGGAATTTTTGCCCCCATAGCAATCCGCCGATACCAAACTGCTGACACTTGATTTAAATCTAGGGTCTGATCATCAGCAACCAGAGTACATCGTTCGCTATCACCATAATAAACATCTAGTTGTACTTCTGTAGGAAATCGGTCTGTGTCAAAACGAAAGGCTTTACCTCCTTGCTCTTCAATGGCTTGAGTCACTAAAGAAATACTTTCATTGTCTTGGCTGTGAGTAATTATTAAAACATTCATATATAGTTGGGGAGTGGGGAGTGGGGAGTAGGGAGTAATTAGTGAACTTTTGACAGGATTTTTAAATATCTACTAAAGCATCAGCGATCGCATCGGAAATGGGATAATTTAAATCTCTCTCCAGCATTCCCCATTCCCCCGTAGGATTAACCTCTAAAAAAACATATTCTTCCAATGGAGTAACTATAAAATCAAAAGCGCCAAACTTCAACCCCAACCGTTCCATAAAATCATCAAGACGACGGATCAAATCATCAGGTAATTTCTCAGATTTCCATACAGCAGAATCTTGATTAGCACGTCGCCAATCTTGGGTAGATACGTCATAACCAGAAGCATCTAATGCCCCCACAAACAAGTTACCATTTACATACACAGCCCGTAATTCCCGATTTTTAGAAATTTGTTCTTGAAAAACCATTGGACAATAGCGCAAAGTTTCAGCATCTTGTAAATCTTCCTTTTTCACTCTGCTGGTGTACATAAAAAAAGAAGATCCTTCCATCCCATAAGAAAGAGGCTTCAATAGCTTAGTCACCATTTTGCCATTAACTTGGTCGAAAAACTCTCTAACTTTCTCCGCATTATTAGTTACCAGAGTTTGAGGGATTACCAGACCAACTTCCGCCGCCACTCTTAATTGATATAGCTTATTTTCTGCCGCATTAATTTTGTGGATATCATCTACCCACCTAGCATCTCTCAAACTGTCCCAAAAACCATCGAAAACTGCTAGTGATTCTCTGGTAGAAGCTACTCGAAATTGTGGGGATAACTTATCACCCAAATCAGGTGGCCATAAACGCCGCATCCATACAGACTTTACCTGCTGAGTGTCAAAAGAAATATCTGCATATTCTAATCTGTGATGACTTTGAGAATTATTAAAATAAGCCTGAATTTTGATATCCATCGGAAACTTATCAGTATCCAGGCGAAATGACTGGACATTTCTTCTCGATAAAGCTTCAGCTACTCTATCTATAGTGAAGTAGTCGCCACTGTGGGTAATTAATAAAACTAAATCATCTTTCAGGTGCATACAAAACTTGGTAAATTTCAATCCATATTTATTAGTAAACCAACCCTTTAACTGGGTTGGTAGCAAGAATAATATTCATCTATCGCCGACAATTTTTAAAGCCACTGACTGAGTGTAATCAACATTCGGAAATTATGCGATATCAGGAGAACTCTCTTCATTATCAGAAGGGTACTTCATAGTTGAAACAGACCCATTACCAAATGAGGGAAGTTGAGGCCTGATGAAGCCACTATTTCCATTACCAAATGAGGGAGGCTGGATTGAGCCACTATCTTCATTATCAGAAGGAAACTTCAGAGTTACAGCATACTCATCACTATCAGAAGGAAACTTTCTTGTGGCGAATATTCTTCCCCCTGTAACCATTTCCGATTGTTCCTCTGTCACCTCTTCACAGGTTTGACCTTCGAGAAATCTAGCAAAGAATGGAACTGTTTCTGAATTCAAATCTTCGGGTTTATTGTTAGACATAATTTTCTCCGAAAAAAATAAATACCTAAAGCCAAATTTATACCAATTAACAGATTACTACATATTTTCTAAACCTACAAGAATTGAATCATATTTCAATAAAACTTAATTTTATCGCTGTCTTGAAATGATCTTGTCCGAAATTTTAAGTAATATAGATGGGGAGTAGTAGGAAGAAGCAGAGGGGTAGGGGGAAGGGTGCAAGGGAGAAGAGAAAAGGTTGTTTGTCGTCCGTGTCAAGTAATTTCTAACTCCCCCTGCTCTCTTGCTTCTTATGGGGAGTGGGGTAAAAGCCTTTAGTTGTCTAACTTTTATGATCAGTTTATGTCCTAACTTCCTTGGCAGTTGCTATATCTAAAAACAGTTAAATAATCCCATCTAGAAAATATCAAGTATGTGCGATGTTCTTACCCTGATAAAAAAGCCCCTCAGTCGCTAGCCAAGTAACTGAGGGATTCTGCAAGTCGGTATTTTTGCACAAATATATATGCGAAATTAACAATACCAATACAATAAAGACAACGTATGCCAAATTGCCAAAATACTGATACGAAGTATTGTCTTCTGTCTTAGGATAGATTTCCAGAATTATTTGTGGGGAATAGTTCAATCTAGCTAAACCATGTTTAAGATCGTATTTAAAGGTATCTTTTGTAGCTGACCCATGAAACGCATAGTTTTAATTGCTGGATTTGAATCTTTTAATGCTGACTTGTACAGAAAAGCGGCTGAGGTTGCTAAATCGCGCTGTCCTGATTTGGATATTCAGGTATTTAGCGATGCCTTCGGCGAGCAAAGCTATCGCCATATTACCAGTCAGCGCAACGAAGTAGAAGCAGCACTAGATGGCGCTGATGTATTTTTCGGTAGTCTGCTATTTGATTATGACCAAGTTTTGTGGTTGCGCGATCGCATTGACCAAATTCCCATCCGTTTGGTGTTCGAGTCAGCCTTAGAACTGATGAGTTTAACCAAACTGGGTATTTTTGCCATTGGCGACAAACCCAAAGGAATGCCCAAACCCGTTAAATTTATCCTGGATAAATTCAGCAATGGAAGGGAAGAAGACAAACTCGCTGGTTATATTAGCTTCTTAAAAATTGGTCCCAAACTTTTAAAATTCGTCCCAGTTCAGAAAGTCCAAGACTTACGCAACTGGTTAATTATTTATGGATACTGGAACGCTGGCGGTGCAGAAAACGTCGCCGCATTATTTTGGATATTAGCAGAAAAATACTTAGATTTAAAAGTTGGAGATATTCCCCCACCCATTCAAACCCCCGACATGGGTTTACTTCATCCCGAATATCAAGGATTTTTTACATCACCCCGTGAATATTTAGACTGGTATAAAAATCAGAGAATCAGCAAAACTCCCCACTCCCCAGTCATCGGGATTTTACTCTACCGCAAGCACGTCATTACCAAACAACCATATATTCCCCAACTGATTCGCCGTTTTGAAGAAGCCAGGTTAATCCCCTTACCCATTTTTATCAACGGTGTAGAAGGACACGTAGCAGTCAGAGATTGGATGACCACCGACTACGAAACCCAGCAAAGACAAAAAGGTAATACAGAAACTCTCTCACTTTCTGCTCAAGCCGTCCAGGTAGATGCAATTGTTTCTACCATTGGCTTTCCTCTCGTGGGTGGTCCCGCAGGTTCAATGGAAGCAGGGCGACAGGTGGAAGTAGCTAAACGCATCCTCGCTGCCAAGAATGTACCCTATATAGTAGCTGCACCTCTGCTAATTCAAGACATTCATTCCTGGACGCGTCAAGGTGTGGGCGGACTGCAAAGTGTTGTATTGTATGCTTTACCTGAACTGGATGGGGCGATTGACACCATTCCCCTGGGAGGGTTGGTAGGAGAACAGATTTATCTAATTCCCGAACGAGTCCAGCGCTTAATTGGTAGAGTCAAAAATTGGATTGCTTTACGCCAAAAGTCAGCAGCAGAACGCAAAATAGCGGTTATTTTATATGGATTTCCCCCCGGATATGGGGCTGTAGGGACTGCCGCTTTGTTAAATGTTCCCCGGAGTCTAATTAAGTTTCTCCACGCCCTCAAAGACCAAGGTTATGAGGTTGGTGATATTCCTGAAGATGGCGAAGAGTTGATTCGTCAGGTGAAAGCAGCAGATGAGGAAATGGAAACATGGGAAAAAAATAAACCTTTTCCCGCATCTGCAAATACTGTACATTTCCGGAAGTTAGAAAAATGGTTGGGATATCTGCTAACTTCCCGTATTGAAAAACAATGGAAGTCTTTAACGGGAACTGGAATTAAAACTTATGGGGAGGAATTGCATATTGGTGGTGTGCAGTTAGGTAATGTTTGGATTGGTGTCCAGCCACCTTTGGGTATACAAGGCGACCCCATGCGGTTAATGTTTGAACGAGATTTAACTCCTCATCCCCAATATGCAGCTTTTTATAAATGGCTACAAAATGATTTTGCGGCTGATGCTGTGGTTCATTTCGGGATGCACGGAACTGTAGAATGGTTGCCGGGTTCACCGTTGGGTAATACTGGTTATTCTTGGTCGGATATTCTGCTGGGGAATTTGCCTAATCTATATATATATGCGGCGAATAATCCTTCTGAGTCGATGTTGGCGAAGCGTCGCGGTTATGGGGTGTTAATTTCGCACAATGTACCTCCTTATGGTCGGGCTGGTTTGTATAAGGAGTTGCTATCTTTACGGGATTTGATTGCGGAGTATCGAGAAGATCCGCAGAAGAATTATCTGTTGAAGGAGGTGATTTGTAAGAAGATTGTTGATTCTGGTTTGGATGCTGATTGTCCTTTTGCTGATGCTAAACGTTTAGGGATTGCTTTTAGTCCTGAGAGTGTGAGAATGTTTAGCGCCCATGCTTTTGATGGTTATTTGGTGAGGTTGTACGAATATTTGCAGGTATTGGAGAATCGTTTGTTTTCTTCGGGTTTGCATATTTTGGGGGAACCGCCGAATGAGGAGGGGTTGGCTGGGTATTTGGATGCTTATTTTGGTAACGAACCGCCAAGTCGCCAAGGTCGCCAAGAGGAGGAGGGGTTAGTTAGTGATTTGTTGATGCGGTGTACTGATGAGTTGGGGAGTTTGTTACGGGGTTTAAATGGTGAGTATATTTTGCCTGCGCCTGGGGGTGATTTGTTACGGGATGGGGCTGGGGTGCTGCCTACGGGGAGGAATATTCACGCTTTAGACCCTTATAGAATGCCTTCTCCGGCGGCTTTTGCACGGGGGCGGGAAATTGGTCAGAAAATTATCGCCCAGCATTTGGCTGAACATGGGAGTTATCCGGAAACGGTGGCGGTAATGCTATGGGGTTTGGATGCGATTAAGACTAAGGGTGAGTCTCTGGGGATTCTTTTGGAGTTGGTGGGGGCTGAACCTGTGAAGGAAGGAACTGGGCGCATTGTGCGTTATCAGTTGCAGCCTTTGGCGCAGGTGGGACATCCTAGAATTGATATTTTGGGGAATTTGTCGGGGATTTTCCGTGATAGTTTTGTGAATATTATTGAGTTATTGGATGATTTGTTTCAACGGGCGGCTGATGCTGATGAACCGGAAGACGAGAATTTTATCAGAAAACACGCTTTGGCTTTGCAGGCGCAAGGTGTAGAGAATAGTTCTGCAAGATTGTTTTCTAATCCGGCTGGTGATTTCGGTTCTTTGGTAAATGATCAGGTGGTTGATGGGAATTGGGAATCTGGGGAAGAGTTGGGTAATACTTGGCAAGGTCGTAATGTGTTTAGCTATGGTAGACAAGATAAGGGTCAAGCTAGACCAGAGATTTTAAATGCTTTATTAAAAACAAGCGATCGCATTGTTCAAGAAATCGATTCTGTGGAATACGGTTTAACTGATATTCAAGAATATTACGCTAATACTGGCGGTTTGAAAAAGGCAGCAGAAATGCAACGGGGTAAGAAGGTGACAACTAGCTTTGTGGAAAGTTTCTCGAAGGATACCACACCCCGGAATTTAGAAGATTTACTCAGAATGGAGTACCGCAGTAAGTTAGTCAATCCCAAATGGGCGCAAGCTATGGCGAATCAAGGTTCTGGTGGCGCGTTTGAGATTTCCCAACGGATGACGGCGTTAATTGGTTGGGGTGGGACTGCCGATTTTCAAGATGATTGGGTTTATGACCAAGCGGCTGATACTTATGCTTTGGATGCAGAGATGGCAGATAAGTTACGCAAGGCTAATCCTGAAGCTTTTCGGAATATTTTGAGCCGAATGATTGAGGCGCATGGGCGGGGTATTTGGCAAGCTGATCAAGATAAGTTGGATAAGTTGCGTCAGTTATATGAGTTGAGTGATGAACAATTGGAAGGGGTGACTGTGTGAATATGGATTGGTGTCACGCAGAGGCGCAGAGAGGAGGAGTTTTAAAAGGCGAATATAACCCACATTCCGCACCCTTAGCTGTCACACAGGGAAATTACGGAAACAAGAAA
>NZ_CAWUOL010000121.1:0-13097 GCF_963923915.1 Nodularia chucula CCY0103
CTAATGCCTTCAGGACTATTTCTTGATTCAACTTGTTGACTAAGTTTATATCTATTCTTTCTCGAAAGTGAACCAGCATTGACGGGTCAAATGGCGGTTTATTACTGTAGGCTGACATTCCTATAAAGTATTGTAAATAGGGGTTCTCCCTGATTTGCTCTACTGTTTCCCTGTCACTTGTTCCTAGTTTCTCTTTGATTATCAATGCCCCCAGTGCCATTCTAAATGTTTTTGCTGGTGCGCCTATTTCTTCTGTAAATATGGCTGCATATTCTGATTCAAATTCTGTCCAAGGTATTATTGTCGCCAAGACTACCCAACGGTTATCTGAGGCTAGTTTTCCCCCAAAGGGTAGTTCAAATCTTTCTGGCGGCGTGTCTTGTTTATGCGGGTTTCGATACATTTTAACGCATCTTAATGCAAGGGTTTTTACCTATTTTACCCTTTTTCCTGCCACTTTATTCCTCTTTTCTGACCCTGAATCTCTCTATTTCTCTAGCTTTTGGCTTTTTTCAGCAAGCCCTAATTATTGATATGAAGGGGCTGATTTTTGAACTGTCCATGCTCCAACAAACCCTACAATTACTGAAATAAGTAGAACATAGCCATACTAAACTTTGTTAGGCATTTACTTAACCTAAGCATTTAACTAAATTTTACATAAAAATATACTAGTTGCTTTTTGCAAGCATTAAAATCATATATATAGTTGTAATGGTTCTGGAGTTGGTCAAGAACAAATAAAATACTTTTCATAATTTTTGTTTTTTTTGGGGAAATGGCATATTATATTAAAGCTGCTCAATAGGGCAGTTTTTTTTATTAGTAATTGTTACCATTTTTGGGTGGCTGATACAGTTTCATTTCTAAGTAAATAGTTATATATTATGTGTTTTAAATAATACTATTATTTTGTATTAATTTCTAGATAACTCATAGTGTTTATAGCCTGTAATCTATACTGGGTAATGGTTATAGCTATATTGTAGTACAGACTATACCATACATGTCTCTCTCTCATATATCTCCCACACTTATCTCTTTCTACCCCTCTTCTCCACATTTCTTCCTCCACCTGTCTCCTTCCTCTCCCCTCTTACCACCTATCTCCTTCCCCCTCTCTCCTATATAATTTTTTTGAAATTCCTGGATTTCAGCCCCCCCTATATTTGAAGCAGGTTTAATTTACAACTCTCCTAAAAAACAAATCTAAAGTTTAGTGTTCTGTTCCATCTTCTCTAAAGGAAAATAACACTAAACTTCAATGATAAGTTTTTTTTATAGAAAAGGTTTCTCTTCTAAAAAAGCATATTTCAAACCTGAATTTCTTTTAGCAATATCCATTGCTTCTTGAGGTATTTCTCCAATAGTAATTAGTCCATCATGCTGATTACTCAAACAACGATATCCAAAGTGTTCACTAATTATAGTTAAATGATGAATATAAGCTGCTTCTGAACCTTGCAAAAAGAAAGCTGATATCCTTCTTTTCAGTTCATGTAATTTCTTTTTATCCCATTCACCTTTAGCAGTTTGATACTCAGTCAAGTTAAAAGTTATACCTGTCTTATTTACAACTAGCTGTTTACCATGAGGATAAATAGATTGATCTGGTATGTAATCTTTTAGCAACCAATCCTGCCAAGCATCAATACAAACCTTCAATGGAGCTACCACCTCAGCAAACTTGTTATAGTAGGTCATAGCTAAATATGCATTTCCTTGAGCTTCCTGACATAAAGCCTTAATGATAGCTTTGTTAGGATAATCTATCTGCTCTATCATTTGCTCATTTATTTTTTTAAGAACCTTGACAACTTCAAAGTTCTTGATTTTTACATCTTTTTGTAAATAGCCTCCCATAATTAGTGCCATAAAGCACTGCTTCCACCTATCTTTACTAATACCTACTTTATCAGCATATACCTGTTTGTCTTGACTTAAGTATTCATGCAACCAAGAAGTATCAATATTAGCCTTTTCAAACCATTGAATTAGACCGTACACTTGACTAGATTTTAGGTCATAGTTTTTAATACCAGGAATACCACTGAATCCTTGCTCTTTCATTTTTCTGGAGCATCCTTGCATACCAGTCCCTAATTCAGTTAACCTGCCAGACATTTGAGGGTCACCAAATATCACTTGATACTCTGCTAAACCATCACTTAATTTAGTGTGATTTTGTTTAATATGCTTAAGGCAATAATCATCCACAATGAAAGCTTTCCAGTCCTTTTGACTACTACAGAGCAACTGATCTCTTAAGCTTTCTACATGTGCTTCCAAAGCAACTAAGTTAACAACGCACTTATTAATTTTATCCATAGCATTCAAAATTAGATCAGGATGATAATTATTATTTTGGTTTTTTCTATAATAACGCACCTGCTTATTCATTTTTTTACTTGTCATCAAATTGTAATACTGGCAGGTAGTATACTCCTCAGTAGTTTCAGGAGAATGATTCAGTATTTCTTCCATTATATCTAAAGGAGTTCTAAAGCAGCGACACAAACCATCTTTTCTAGAATAGGTTTGCTCTAAGAATGAACCATCAGCAAGCTCAATCTCATCTAATACTTTGATTTCTAATAAACCAGCACTTTGCAGCTTTTCTAATTGAATCTTTGTTTTACCCCACTGCTTTCTAATTAATTCTGCACTAATAGGAACCCAACCATCTTCTTTTTGTATAAAGGATATTAAAGTGCTACTGTAAACATGAACAAAGAATTGATAATCAGATTTAGTAAAGTCTTTTAATAAAGTATCTAGATAAGTTTTAACGGACTCAGGACTTCTGAAGGTATTGATAATGTAAGACATATTTAATTTTTTATAATGATGAGAATAATATTTGTATTACATGAAATTATGTAGTATAATGTAGATAAGAATAAAGCATATTTAATTTTTTATAGTTTGTAATGTAGTATCTTTAAGAGAGGGAATAACCCCCTCTCTTATAATTTATTAAGCAATTAATTTACTACTAAAAAATCCAGCTTTCTCTAACCTACGCTTGATAAAACTCAACCCTTTTTGAGTAACCAAAGTCACTAAAATAACTTCACCATTGTATTTATTATACTTTTCAACTACAGTAAAATGACCTAAATTTACATACCTTTGATAAGGTACTTTATTCTTTTGTAGTATCTCTTCAGATTTAAGGAAATTGAATAAATTATTCTGACCCATGTTAGGAATTGAAAGTATTTTAGCTACTTCAGCTATTTTTAGAAACTTGCTTGAATCTGCAATTACATCATACATTTCAGCCTTTGGAGTCAAATCAACCAACTTAGCTTGAGCATCAGCCGCCACTAATGATAAAGCTTTCTTTTCTTTCTCTGAGGCTACTAAACACTCTAAAGCTTCAATGTAATTCTGAGGTAATTTTAATACTGACTTAGCTTGGTCAAATGCTTTAACTAGATTAATCTTTGCACGTCTGACTTTAGGAGTATTGTTTGAATAAGTTAAACTCAAGTAACTTTGATTTTCATTCAAATAATAGAAAGTTTCAGCATATCTAATATCTCCAGCCTCCGTTTCCAGCGCTACCTGACCAAACTCTTCAAAGTCAACTTTATAAGTTTTAATTAGCTCTTTAAAGTTCTTATGTAGAATACCTAGTTCTTCAGCAATCAGTCTAGAGTCAATTACAAAGGTAGAATTAATATTGTGTACAATTAAATTAGTCATTATAAGTTATTTATTGTTGAGTGTTGTTAATGTTGTCTAAATAAAATTTAACTGCTAGACGATGAATGTCAGCTTTTTTTAACCCTTTTGATTCAGCTATTTGTTCAAGCTTCTCATTACTTCCTTTAAATAATCTAATTGCTGTTTGTGGGTCTAATTTCATAATAAATAATAAGATTAAATTAATGTGTTTTCTTATATTACTAATATAGCATCCCTTTGGTGTTTAAGTAAATCCATAAAGATGTATAAACTGGGCATTAATAAAAAGCCCGCTACTTAAAACCATATATAGATAATCCCTAATAAGAAAGAACAAAGCAAACTGTAATTAAATAATTTATTGGATTATTGTCATAACCTCAGACAACTCAAACCAGTTGTTTCAATATGGTTAATTACTGAAGAGTTGTTGCTTTGTTTTGTAACTTAGAAATGATTTATTGGAGATAGTTTTATGAAATAACTCATTGGAGATAATTAAAATCCAGAAAACTTACTACAAATAACTCATTAGAAATAATTAAAATGCAGAAAACTTACTACAAAATAGTTAAAATGCAGAAAACTTTGTAGCAAACCACATATACTAATCTGCATTTATCAGGTGTAGTATTTACTTATACAGATTACTACTTATAATCTACACATTTACCATGTAGTATATGGAGTATAGTTAAAATAACCTACTTGATTTTACTTGATGAGTTTTAAATTCAACAAACTCACTGTGTATGCCTGTTATAAAATCTTGAGCTACCTTACTTTCAAACAAGTGAATAATTAATAATTCTATATGACATTGTTCTAAAAAGAAATCACCTTTTGAAGTCCATATACCCCAGCCAACGTCATTAAATAATTTGTAATTATTCTGTACAATTAATTTAATTTTAGAGTGAGGTACTCTTAATAATTTAGATACTTGTGTAGAATGTAACCGCCAACCATTTTTAAATTCTATTTGTAATACCATAACTAAATATTAAATAATCTACATTAGTTATGACATTATTATTAGTTAAGTAGTGAGTGAGTGAGTGATTTAATTATTATTTAACTAATAATTTATTAGGTTAGCTGCTTCATCATACTTTGTTCCTTTTGTAAAATAGCTAGAACAGCTTGTGATTTATTTTTATAACTAATACCATAACCCACACACAGTTCTTTGAGTTCAGCCGCCTTCATTGTTTTTAACTGTGATTCTTTAGTAAAATTATTATTACTCAACTCATTATTAATTAAATCCACAATAGCCACCTCACTATTAGAAATCTCCCTATCTTTCTCTAAAGGAAGATATACAGCCTTCTCATTTAATGAGCTATCTACTGAACCAATGTTTTCTAATGTATTAAAAATAAATGAGCTATCTACTTTATTACAAACTGTAGGTTCAGTTACTACATCCTGTCTACTTAATTTTAAATAAAAAGATTTAGCTAAAATTAATACCCCTGTCAGCATTAAAAATATTACTTTAATTACCTTAATTACAAACCTAATTGTTACTTTGAAATCAGCTATAAATTCTTCTGATTGTACTTGAGTCAATGATTGTTGAAAATATGTATTCATGTTATTTTATGTCCTGTGTAAATAAAAAAAAGATAACTAAAACTGAAGCGTTAGTTACCTGTGAAAAACTTAGGGAGTATACCCACTTATGGTGAGTGATATTAAAGTTATCCTGTCTGCTTTAATTAATACCTATTAGTGAAGCTTAATTAACCTGATGTGAGCAGTTAACTAAGCTACTATGCTCTTGGTGAGTTACCTCATTTGTGAGAGGCTCACAAGCTAACTACTTAAGCGTATTGGCTCAGTAGGTGAGTGACATAGGTTAACTACAAGTGAGAGGCTACAATGACTCTTAAAGAATAAAAGAGTGAAGACTTGTTCTATGTAAACTTAGGGAGTATACCTCTGACATAACCACCTACTAACACAGTTTGATGAGTTCATTCCTTATCTGAAGTTAGGTACTAACCATTGTGTTCCCTAACTCCAAGGAGATGTAGTCTGTGAATACTAACCCAAAGTTTTCTTCACAAACTATTAACTCATCAAAAGCGTTCAGTGGAGTCAACTTATGACTTAAAGTACAACCCCAACCTCAATGTAATCTGGAGGACTTACTGTTAAGATATGTATCCTAACTTAAAGTACAACTCCTACATGTGAAGTATCATGGAGGACTTACCATCATAAGATGTATCAAGCAGAATAAAGACCGCACACAATCCCATAAAGGGCAGAATAAGTCTCGCACACAATCTTGATGTTGACTGTCAAAGATAGCTCTATTAAAAAGGGTAGCACAGTATGCCACCCATTTAATTAATACCCCACATAAAGAAAAGTTTTTATGTACCCCTGCCGCCAAATTTGACCTGCCCCTGTTCCCCCACTCCCCAGTATACATACCTTAAACACAACACGTATCTCCATACAAAACTCTATTACTTAAAACTGTATTAATATGGTTCTGTTATATCCCACTTTTAATTACTATGAATAAAGTATACAATGAGTATAAGTAAAACTTTATATACATGGCTTCTAAAAAAGAATTAATAGATGCTTATGAAGGCATCAATCCAGCTAATTTTAAAGAGTTACCAATTAAGTTAATTCAACTAGTCACAGAGCAAATAAGAGATTTTATTTTAGGGGATGGTTTCCAACAAAAGATTAAATTTCTAGCCATTAATTCTGAACAACAAGAAACTTTAAATTTACAGTTAGACCAAATTAATCTGTATAGATTACTGAATGATATTTATCTAGAAGTACCAACTACAGGTGAAAGTTTTATTGAAGTTTTTGAAGGTCAGCTAAGACATATTCAAGCCCTTGATATTCAAGAAGTTAAGGTTGATCCTAATGACCCCATGAAAGTTGTTTATCTGCGGGAGAATAGAGAAGTTTATGACCCTATCAAGAATAATTATACTGATATCAAAGTAGAACATTACTTAACATTAGTTAATGAATCCACTGAGCTAAAATTATTTGATTTACCTGAGTACAGATATTTCAAAAAGATAGGTAATTCTGACCCAATAGAATTAGGAGATCATATACCTATTTTTAGGATTGTAGATTCTTTAAAAGGAAGGGAAGCTCAATCTGCAATTGAAAGAATAATTCATTTACAGTTAGAGTATAATGAAGTCCGCAGTAGGATTCACACAAATGGTAAACATCATAAACCTCAGATTTTTACAATTGGAACTTCTGCACCTGCAATTATTGGTAGATCTAATTCATCCCCTCTTGAGAGTATAGAGTCTGCTACAGGTTCATCAGCTTTCCAAACAGCATTTACAGATAGTAGTGCTTCAATACTACATCTTCCTATCAGTAATGCGGCTGCTGAATTAGGTATCAGTCCTAAGATTGGATATCTACAACCTCAAGATTCACCTTATCTGGAAAGACAGAGATTAATCATTCTACAGGATATTTATAATTTAACTGGAGTAATGATTTTAGAACTACAGAATGCTAGATCAGCTAGTAGTGCATCTTCTCTATCAATTCTATATGAGCCATTAAGAAGAGCCACATTAAGCAGAGCTAGTTATCTTATTTCAGCACTTAAGAATATCTTCTCAGAACTAGGTATTGATATTCCTTTTAGGGTAGAACTACCTGACATGATGCCAAGGGATTTACAAGATAAAGCATTACAAATAGAAGCAGTTAAATCTAAATTAATTTCTAGAAAGAGATATTTAATTCAGTTTGAAGGTTTAACTGAAGAAGAAGCTGAAAAAGAACTTAAACAGTTAGATTCAGAAAAATTACTAAGTATGCAATACTCGGCTGCTATTACTGATAATACTGATATAGCTAATGCTGATGGTAAAAGTATACTTGAAAATGCACCTATAACTGGAGAATTAAATAATGAATAACCCAGAAACAGAACAAATAACAGAACAACCAATAAATGAAGAATTAAATTTAGGTTTAGATACAATCACTCCTAGTAAACCAGAGATTGATTATGAAGCTGCCTTAGCTAAAACTAAACCTGACTTTCAGAGAATAGCTAAACTGTTAGGGCTACAACCATCTGGTTCTTCTCAAGAAGAAGTAGAAGCAGACTTTATAGCTAAACAAAAGTCTTTAGAATCAGAACTAAAAGAGACACTGGTTCCTAAGATTCAAGCTTCAATAGAGACTACATTAAGTAAAAATTCAGATAACAAAGGTGTGGTAACAAAACCTGGAGTATCTACAAACAAAGCTTCTATTAAAGAAGAACGCAGAGTTAAACCTTGGCGTGGTTATTAAAATGACAAGTTTCACTGATTATTCAATTTCAATTAAACATTAATTATTCATAATTCATAATTTAAAAATATGTTAAATGTAGCTTACAACGTTGTCAAATACAGATTTATTGCTTCATCTCACTTAGATGGTTCTATTGTAAATTTAGTCACAGCAGTAGACATTCCTGAAGGCTCAGTAGTTTCTATTAATAATCAAGGTCTAGCAATTTTAGCTACTGCTACCACTGTTCCTGTTGGGATAGCTAGATATGCCCGTAAAGCAGGTACTATGCTGGCTGTAGATCAAGATTGTATTATTGAAAACAAAGGTACTTCACTGGCACTTACACCTGGAACTGCTGTTTTTGCTGGTGCTGCTGGTGCTGTTGCTGGCAGTGGAACTAATAAAGTTGGAGTTGCCTTGACTGCTAACAAAGTTAAAATTTCTATCTAATTTAAATAAATACATAAAAATATATGGTATACAACACTACTTTTTTTGGTGAACTTTCTACTAATGATACTGAACTAGTTACTATTGATAATCAATCAGTAGTTTCTATTATCAGAGAAGTGGATCAGGACATGTTATTTTACAATGACATGAACTCACGCTTCTTTGCTCCTTTAGCAGAACCAATTGCTACTCCTCAAAAGTTGGTTAAGTATTATGATGGAGAAGTTTTAGAATCTCTAACTGAATCAGCTAGACCTTCTTCACGCTCTACTGTATGGGATTACACACAAGAAATCCCTTTTGAAGAGTTTATGACTGCACTTACTCTTAGCACTAGAGCTGTTAAGTTAATGACTGCTGATGAAATTGGTGGTTATGTACAAGCTAAACTTACCTCTTTCCAAAAAGCAAGATTTAATGCTCTACGTCAAAGTATATTTAGTAACACTAATCGTGTAGTAGTTGACAGTATTCAAAAATATCAAACTACAACAATTCCTTTTTACAATGATGCAGCTTCTACTTCAGCCCCTAGTGTTAATGGTTACACCTTTGTCCCAGGAGATTTACAACATTATAATGGTGTTGCTTCTGCTGGTAACCCTACTGTAGTTGATGTTAGATCTAAACTTATTGATAAAGTCAGACATCATGGCTTTAGACAGTTAGAGATTTGGGTTAGTGATTATGACTACAGCTTAGAAAGCTTACCTGAGTTTGTACCAGCAGAGAATCAAATTGGACGCTCACTTGATATTAAATCTGGTTCTGCATCTAGTGAAAGACAACGCCCCTTAAGTGCTTGGGAAGGTTTAGTAGGTTTTATTAGTAATGTTCCTATTATCAAAACACCCATAGTTCCTGTAGGATATGCAGTTTGTCTAGGTACTGATGGTGGAGCAGGTAGAACACCTTTCTTAAATAGAATCCCTGCTATTGCTAGTTTGGCTGGATTGCAAATTGATATCAAATCTAACTTTGCTTTAGAAAACACAATCATGTCAGATGGTTGGGGTTATGCACCTAATCACCGTGGGGCTTGTGCTGTACTTCAATTAACTGCAACTACTTACACTGCACCCACATTTTAATTAGCTAGGAGGGTTTAATTCCCTCCTTTAAAACATTATGTTTGCAGATTTAGAAAGATATAAAGCACTAGAAAAAGAAATAGAAATAAGTTCAATTGTCAATCAGTTTTCTGGTTTAGTTTATATACCAGCTTTAACTTATGTAACATTTGAATCAACTCTTAAAAGTGCGGGTACAGTAACCATAAATGTAGATAATGCCACTTGCACTTTACAAGGTAGCCTTACTATTTATCCAGCTTATTTTATTCCAGGTCATATAGGAAGTGAAGCTAGTTTATCAGTTAGTAATACAACATTTAATAATCCTGGATTTGAAGGATTATTTGATAAAGAAGTATTAGTAACACATTTAAATCCTAGCTTATGGTATCCCAATAATTACCCTGATGCTTCATGGAGAACTTTAAGACAAAATCCTTTTAATCCTACTTATGCTTTTCATATAGGAACTTCCAAAACTTATGGTATTACCAGTTCCTATTATCAATATAATAATTCAGGTATTTTTTTTATTAGCCTTTTAGAATCATATAAATCACCTGATAATGTTAATGTGGATGTCAAAGTTAGTTCTTCTAGCATGACTTATGAGCCATATACTGCTAGTGGTAGTGGGATTCAAGGTTTACCTAAAAATACTGTAATTAATTATGTTAAAAGATTCCCTAACAGACTAATTTAAAATTATGACAGTTTCAATTAATTGGACTGATTTCTTTAATAACTATGTAAGACCTTCTTTAAATGACACTACTACTAGTATTGTTGATAGTAATAGAGCAAGCTTATTAACTCAACTTGTAATATCTGATCTTCAAGCTAAAGGTTTAGAAGATATAAATTCTATTATAACTGCTGGGGCTATTACCTCATTAGAAGCAGATGTAATTGATGCTTGGAACTTAATAGGCTTTGGAGTTAAATATTACTATGTTAATGACCCTGTAGTAAAGTATGATTCTGCTTCTGGTACTTCAATTACTAGAGATAGAGAATTAGTAGAACAAGCACAAACAGATTATTTTCTACACTTCAAAGCGTATATAACTATTCATAAATTAGCTACTCTAACTGCTGCTGAGTTCTGGACTCAACAAGAAGTGTTAGATTTGATAGCAGGTGGGGCTTCTAAGTCTTGCTGTAAAGATAGTTTAGAAGATAAAATAGCTTTCTCTGATGCAGAAACTAGAAATAGAATAGCTGAAATTGCTAGAGAAGAAGAAAGAGATTTAACTGTTGGTGATCAAAAAAGATTAACTGCTATTGAGTTAAAACAACTTGATAGAGCTTATGAATTAGAAGACAAAGCTGCCCTAATAGAGAAAACTGCTACTAATGGTGCATGGACTTCAGCAGGACAATTTACTATATCTTACTTAGTTGATCATCAAACAGAATTAGAAAACACTGTACCTTTATTACAGTTAGATTTAGATAATGATTCTTTTGGTATACCTACTGTAATTGAAATACAAACTTACACTGGTGGGTTTATTGATACTAAGAATTACAAGAGATTAGATATTGAACTTGTTGCTACTGCTAATGTCAGCTTTGTACTAAAAGAATTAGTGGGTCTTAGTTGGCAAGAGGTTGGTACTTTATCTACTGATAACACAATTGTTAAAAGCTATTCGTTAGTTAATACAAATGTAATTAAAGTTGAAATTACTGGCACTGAAGCTAACACTCAGTTATTTATTAGAGGAACTTTAAAGGGGTATTAATATGGCTATTGAAATAAATCCAAGCACTCCCACTAGCCCTATTCCAACTGTTAATGGTATTTCTGTTATTTGGTTAGGAGAATGGCAGTCCACTAAGATTTATAGACGCAATCAAGGAGTATTTCATGATGGTTCTTCTTATAGAGCCAGCAGAACTACAACTGAAGAACCTAGCTTAACTGCATTAGATTGGGATTTACTTGCTCAAGGTGGAGATGGTGCAGCTTCTGATCCTAGTCCTTCTGCATTAAATGAATTAACTGATGTAAATATTTCTCTACCTGTTGATGGACAAAGTTTAGTTTACAACAGCACAACCCAAGAATGGGTTAATGACACCATAACATCTGAATCTAGTGGTATACCTATTTCTGAAAAAGGTACTCCTGATGGAGTTGCTACTTTAGATATTACTGGTAAAATTCCAGATACTCAGATACCAAATGAAATCACTAGAGATACTGAATTAAATGCAGCTCTAGTTAGTAAAGCAGATTCATCTACAACTAATAGTCATATCAGTAGCACCTCTAATCCTCATTCAGTAACAGCTAGTCAAGTTGGTAATACTACTGCTCAATGGAATGCTAACTGGCTTCAAGGAAGAATTATACAATCTGTAGCACCTACTAATGGTCAAATATTATCTTACAGTACAGGAGACAATAGATGGAATGTAGTAACTCCTCCTGCTGCACAGAATCTTGTTGCTCAATGGAATGCAAATCAACTTCAATCAAGATCAATTGCTACTACTGCTCCTAGTGATGGTCAAGTATTAACTTATAGTTCTGCTAATACCAGATGGGAACCCCAAACTATTAGTGGTGGGGGTGGTGGAGGTGCAGGTAAAGTAGTTCAAGTTCTTTATGGAAGTACATCTACAGCAATAACAATTAATTCAGCAGATAGTTTTACTTCTACAGGATTAGAAATAAGTTTTACTCCTACTAGTCTTTCTAATTTTTTATATATTACAGGTGTTTTAAATAATCCTTTAAAATCTAGCACTACTCCTTTTACTGCCACTTGGATAAGTGGTTTACACCTTCAAGTTACATCAGGTCCAAATGTTCTTATAGTTCCTTTAGCAATAGATATTGGAAGACTTCATGATTTTAGATACATGAGCCCTATTCATTTTGCAACAAGAGTACAAGTTCCTTATACTGCTTCTAGTGTTTACAGAATAAGAGCAAATATCCAAGGTACTAGCATAACTTTTAATACTGGTGGAGCTAATAATGTTTCTACAATGACAATTATGGAAATTACACCTTAATAATTATGATTAAAAAAACTTTATATAAAGCAAAAGGTATTTATACTTACCTTAAAAGAAAAAGATTAAATCAAGGTATCCCCCCTATTAATCCTCCTCCTGAAAATCCTGATCCTGACCCTGTAGATCCTACTCCTTTAAATTCACCAAATAACTTAATAGCAAACTTAATATAATTTAAATTAAAACAATGACACTAAAGAATTACCACTTCACACAATTGAAGATTATGATCCCTTATGGTTTTTAATAATGAAGAACAATTATAATACTGCACAAGTATCAGTCCCTGTTGATATTCAGAGAGATGCTTATTTTACTACCAAAGATACAATTACCAGCGCTCCTTTAGCAATACTATTGACTTTACTTATAGTTGGTGGAGTTACAGCTTTCTTTTTAAATTATTTTTTTAAATTTGTTAACCAAGAAGTATGGGTATCTGTTAAAAGTTATTTAGTTTCTCAAACTGAAGCGGTTAAAACTTTTTCTGAAACAAGCAAAGATGCTACTAAACTTATTTCTCAAATAGACTCT
>NZ_CAWUOL010000122.1:0-13084 GCF_963923915.1 Nodularia chucula CCY0103
TTCCACTACAATTAGTATAGCAGCATACTGGTACACTAATGAATTAAAAGCCGTCGTAGAACGACAGGGCTTTAAACCCAGTTTTTTGGTAACTTCTAAGGTTGCTGAACTACTGGACAACACCCTAAGCAGATTGTATATTTCACCATTAAAGGCTGAATACATCAGCCTTCCGCTTATATATGACCCGCCAATTATGGGTGCTTTACGCATCACGACTCGTAAACAGTGAGGAGAGATGAATGCCAGTTGCTGCTAACGCGATTAAATTTGGTACCGACGGCTGGCGAGGCGTGATTGGTGATGACTTCACCTTTGAACGTCTAGCTCTGGTTGCACCAGTTGCCGCACAAGTATTATATAATACATATTATTCTACAGTTGGTAGCAAAACAATTGTTGTCGGCTATGATCGCCGATTTATGGCGGAAAAGTTTGCCCAAACAGTGGCTGATACCGTTAGTGCTGCGGGTTTTGATGTTTTACTCAGCGAAAGCTATGCCCCAACTCCCGCCTTTAGTTGGGCCGCTAAAGATTTAAATGCTTTAGGGGCGCTGGTGATTACCGCTAGTCATAACCCAGGGACATACTTAGGGTTAAAAGTCAAGGGTGCTTTTGGAGGTTCAGTACCACCGGAAGTCACTCAAGAAATAGAAAGGTTATTGTCGGAGGGTGTACCTGTTGCGGAAAAGCCCGGAAAGCAAGAAGATTTGAATCCCTGGCCAAGTTACATCACAGCCTTGAAAGCTAAAGTGAATATTAGCAAAATTCAAGCCGCGATCGCCTCTGGAAAACTGACATTATTTGTAGACGTGATGCACGGCGCAGCAGCAGGAGGTTTAGCCCAATTATTGGGGGATGGTGTCCAAGAAATCAACAGCGATCGTGATCCTTTATTTGCAGGTGGTGCGCCAGAACCTTTACCCAAATACTTGGCTGGGTTATTCTCCGTGATGAAAACTTACCGTCAAAGCAATCAATCCGGTTTAGCTGTAGGGTTAGTATTTGATGGCGACTGCGATCGCATTGCCGCAGTAGATGGTAACGCCAACTTTTTAAGTTCGCAAATCTTAATTCCCATTTTAATTGACCACCTCACCCAAAGGCGCAACTTTAGCGGTGAAATCGTCAAAACAGTCAGTGGTTCTGATTTAATTCCCCGTGTCGCTGCACTGCATAACTTGCCAGTTTTTGAAACCCCCGTAGGATATAAATACATTGCCGATAGAATGTTAGTTGCAGATGTATTGTTAGGTGGGGAAGAGTCGGGAGGAATCGGTTACGGGAGTCATATACCCGAACGTGACGCTTTACTCTCAGCCTTGTACGTTTTAGAAGCAATTGTAGAATCTGAGTTAGATTTAAGCGCTTATTATCAGTCTTTGCAAGCAAAAACAGGCTTTACATCGGCTTACGATCGCATCGATTTACCCTTAGCCAGTATGGATGTGCGATCGCGTCTTTTACAACAACTGCAAACCCAACCATTAACCGAAATTGCCGGTCAAAAAGTCACTGACTGTCAAACCATCGACGGCTATAAATTCCGCCTCGCTGACAATAGCTGGTTAATGATTCGCTTTAGCGGGACAGAACCAGTATTACGCCTCTATTGCGAAGCGCCCAATCTCAAACAAGTACATCAAACCCTAGCTTGGGCGAAAAATTGGGCAGAGTAAGTTATGAGTGCTGAGTAGAATCTCACAGCATATTTAACTCAGCACTCCCTACTCCCCACTCCCCACTCCCCAGTCCCTACTCCCCCAACTATATATGACTAAATTACTCGTAGTAGCTACAGGAAATCCCGGTAAATTGCGGGAACTGCAAGCTTATCTGGCTGATTCTGGTTGGGAATTAACCCTGAAACCCGAAACATTAGATGTGGAAGAAACAGGTGAAACTTTTGCCGCCAATGCTTGTCTCAAAGCTTCCCAAATTGCTCAAGCTACAGGACAATGGGCGATCGCCGATGATTCTGGTTTACAAGTAGATGCCCTCAATGGCGCGCCGGGGGTATATTCTGCCCGTTACGGAACCAGTGACTCAGACCGGATTTCTCGGTTATTACGGGAATTAGGAAACAGCGAAAATCGCCAAGCTCAATTTGTCTGTGCCGTGGCGATCGCCCGTCCTGATGGTAAAATAGCCTTAGAATCCGAGGGTATATGTCGCGGCGAAATTCTGTATGCACCCCGTGGCGCAAGTGGTTTCGGCTATGACCCCATATTTTACGTTTCTGAACAGCAACAGACCTTTGCAGAGATGTCACGGGAGTTAAAAGGGTCAATTAGTCATCGAGGTCAAGCCTTAAAGACTTTGGTTCCGCAGTTAACCACCCTGAAACCATAAACGGCATCAGTAAATCAGAGTATCAAATGTCAAAGTGATACTATATTATAATCATCGCTCTAATCCCCCCTGTAGATGAACAAAGCATTGAATGAAGCGCTTTCAGTTGAAATTGCTCAAAAGATTAAAAGTAAAGCTAATCAGACATTTGATAACGCCTACAAAGCAGTATTAGCCACAGAAAACGCTAAATATGTTCAGGGATTTTTAGTTATGGCTACCCAGCCAGATCAACCCATCGAACACAGTTGGATAGAAGTCAGCGAAACTTCCCTCAATGAACCTACTGTTAGCATTATTGACCCAAATTTCCCACATCTGCACACCACCCCCGCCCAACTGTGGTACTTTCCCGCCCAAACTGTGAGTGTGAAAAAACTCAAAGCCATTATTGAGGAATCAAAAGAAGATTATCCCGAAGATCATCCCTTACCAATATATGGCGAAGCACCTTATGAATATTATGGTGATGTCATGTTGGGTGGAAAGGAATATTTAGCAGCTTTTCAGGCCGCTGAGGCTAAGTGTCAAGAAATCAGAATATCTCAATAATATAGCTGGGGACTAGGTATTGGGGACTGGGTATTGGGGACTAGGTATTGGGGACTGGGTATTGGGGACTGGGTATTGGGGACTGGGTATTGGGTATTGGAAACTAAAAATCTTTCCCCCCACACCTCCCACACCTCCCACACTCCCCACACTCCCCACACCTCCCACACTCCCCACACTCCCCACTCCCCACTCCTCACACTCCCAAACATGAGTCAAACCGCCTTAAATTTAGTAGCAATATCAATATTTCTGATGACATTCTCGGTGTTGTTGGGGCCATTAATTCATTTATCCCCAGCAGTACCCGCAATTGCTACCTTCACTATTTTAGGAATCGCCACCTTCGATAATTTCAGTTTGCAAGGTCAGGGCGGTACAATTATATTAGACTGGATAGCGAGTTTTTCTCCTGAACACCGCGATCGCATTATCCACCACGAAGCCGGTCACTTACTCACAGCCCATTTGCTCAACATCCCTGTAACTGGTTATACACTCAGTGCTTGGGAAGCCTGGAGACAAGGCCAACCGGGACAAGGGGGTGTCAGTTTTGATGATGCTGAATTAGCAACTCAATTAGAACAGGGAAAAATCAGCGCCCAAATAATTGATCGTTACTGTACAATATGGATGGCTGGTATTGTGGCTGAGACTTTAGTTTTTGATAGTGCTGAAGGTGGGGCTGATGATCGCAGCAAGTTAGGGGCAGTTTTAGCAGGTTTGGGTTTCTCAGAATCAGAACGTCAGCAGAAACAACGATTTCATCTTCTGCAAGCCAAAACCTTACTCCAAGAAAATTGGTCTAGTTACCAAGCCTTAGTCAAATCTATGGAACAACGGGCTTCTATTCTAGATTGTCAACGTGTCATTAATGATGCTGCGGACATTAAGAAGAAACTAGTTTTAGATGAGAACTAGAGGGGGAATAGTCACGCCCAACCACTTGATTCCTGCCAGCAGTTTTGGCTTGTAATAAGTATTGATCAGCACGGTACAGTAAACTGGAACCATGCACATCATCATCTCTTTGCAAACTAGCAACACCTAAACTAACTGTCAGACGAATAGATACTTGATTGTTAATTTTAAACGGGTCTTCAGCTATGAGGCGATTCAAACGCTGGGCTACGCGCAAGACTTCATCTTGATTAGTTTTAGGTAGAATCACCACAAACTCCTCTCCACCATAACGAAAAGCTGTATCTTGAGAGCGCAGATTATGGCGTAAACGGGTACATAATAATTGTAACAGGCGATCGCCAACTAAATGACCATATTTATCATTAACCTGTTTAAAATAGTCCACATCTAACATCATCACACTCAAAGGAGTGCTTTTTGTCCTAGCTTTGATAATTTGTCTGGGTAATTCCCATTCCAAAGCCCGGCGGTTACTCATTTCTGTCAACGCATCAGCCAAAGCCATACCGGACAATAAATCATTTGTTTGCAGTACATCCCGATACTTCTGGGCTTTGTGTACACCCAGCATCAACTGAGCCAATAACAGACTATGATATGCAGTGACATCTTTGGTAGTGCTATTTATTTTGGCTAGATTAACCTGCCAAATATAAGCATCCGCCCCTTGTTCCAGCACATTGGCCGTCATTTTTAATTCCCATTCCCAGCTATGGTGTTTTCTCGCCATCAAATGTTGCGGACGATCCTCTAAAAGGATATAATGAATCCAGCATAATTTTGGCTGAGTTTTTAGCCAGTGACAAATTTTCATACACCCCTCAGCACTGGCCTGTGCAATTATGACATCGGGTGGTGCATTTTTAATCCGTGATACTGCTTGGTGTAAATCCACAAACACTTCTAAATCGACATCACTAGTATCAAGTAGATGATGAGGAAGTTGAGAAAAAAACTCTTCGCTACCAAAAACCACAATAGAAAATTTTATCATATATTTTTTATGCCTTGCTTCTAGCTAAAGTGTGGTACTTGTTTTGTAGTGAAAATTACATACGATTATATTGATTTCAACAGAAAAGTAAACTTCAAATATATAATTGGATGGTAATCTAATATTATTTGCTAATTATGATTCATTTATTGCTTTTTTGATCACACTATTTGCATATTCTCCCAGAATCTAAAAGTATATTTTATAGATATAAATCATTAATGTTAATTATAAGATTGAAATGTTAAGATTATCTAAAGTTTAACAATTTGTTATTGATAAAATGATATGCGGAAAATTAACATTGCAGGCATTGGCAATCATGCGATATGCGGAAAATTAACATTGCAGGCATTGGCAATCATGCCACAAAGTACCAATATTTTTAACAAAAAAACTTATGTTTATCTGATTAATATTATACATTTACTGATGCTCTCATATATTGTCAAAAATTTGAACATATGTTATTCCGGGGAAAAATTTATTTAAGGTATTTGATATAAGTTAACTTTAGGTTAAGACTTCCACCGATTAAACATCAGATGAGTAGAAACAGATAAATGATATTTTTTGATCAATTATGAAGAGCCTCCAATGTGAAAACCAGCAGTCACAACTACACTCCACGACATAACACGAGCAACATCGGGAATCCTGAGTTTTAGTACCACAAAAAACTGGGTTAGCTTTTGCGGATACACACTGAAAGAATGATAGGAGTGCAGAGTGCGATCGCACATCTAACTATAGTTAGATATACCTGGGTATTGGGTATTGGGGACTGGGGACTGGGTATTGAGAAGTAACAATCTTCCCCCACACTTCCCACACCTCCCACACTTCCCACACCTCCCACACCTCCCACACCTCCCACACCTCCCACACTTCCCACACTTCCCACACTTCCCACACTTCCCACACTTCCCACACTTCCCACACCCTGCCTCTTCTCTCCCTGCTCCCTGCTCCCTGCTCCCCTGCTTCTTCTTCGACTCACCTATGGCAGAGATGCCCAAATTTGAGTCATACTCTTTCTGTAAAAGCGACTATTTAAACTAATTTTGTCACTCATGCCTTCCAACCCCCAAAAACTTAGCGGTAACGAAATTCGCAACTTATTTTTGAACTTCTTCGCCGAAAGAGGACACCAAATTCTCCCCAGCGCCTCCCTTGTCCCGGAAGATCCCACGGTCTTGTTGACAATTGCGGGGATGCTACCATTTAAACCGATATTCTTGGGACAGCGCACAGCAGAATTTAATCGCGCCACCACATCGCAAAAGTGCATCCGCACCAACGACATTGAGAATGTGGGACGCACCAAACGCCATCATACGTTTTTTGAGATGTTGGGTAACTTCAGCTTTGGGGATTATTTTAAAGAACAAGCGATCGCCTGGGGCTGGGAATTATCAACTCAAGTTTTCGGCTTACCACCAGAAAAGCTAGTAGTCAGCGTCTTTGAAGATGATGATGAAGCTTATAATATTTGGCGTGATGAAATTGGCGTACCCGAAGCTAGAATTAAACGGATGGGCGAAGACGATAACTTTTGGGTATCTGGACACACAGGCCCTTGTGGTCCTTGTTCGGAAATCTATTATGATTTTCACCCAGAATTGGGAGATGAAAACATTGATTTAGAAGACGATACCCGGTTTATCGAGTTTTATAACCTCGTGTTCATGCAATATAACCGGGATGCTGAAGGTAATTTAACACCTCTGCAAAACAAAAACATTGATACCGGGATGGGTTTGGAAAGGATGGCGCAAATCCTGCAAAAAGTCCCGAATAACTATGAAACTGATTTAATTTTCCCAATTATTCAAACAGCAGCCCAAATTGCGGGGATTGACTACCACAAAAGCGACGAAAAAACCCAAGTTTCCTTAAAAGTTATTGGTGATCATGTGCGTTCCGTTGTCCACATGATAGCCGATGAAATTCGCGCTTCTAATGTGGGACGAGGTTATGTACTGCGGCGCTTAATTCGGCGGGTAGTGCGTCATGGGCGCTTATTGGGAATTAACAGCGAGTTTATTACCCAAGTTGCGGAAACTGCAATTTCCCTGTCAGAATCAGCTTACCCCAATGTCCGCCAACGGGAAGCAGCAATTAAAGCGGAGTTGCAACGAGAAGAAGCCAATTTCCTCAGAACTTTGGATAGAGGCGAGAAACTTTTAGCGGAAATCATCCAAGAGGTGAAACAGCAAGGCAAAACCCAAATTAGCGGTGAAAGTGCCTTTACTTTATACGATACCTTTGGTTTTCCCCTGGAACTCACCCAAGAAATTGCGGAAGAAAATCAGCTAACTGTGGATGAAGCGGGATTCAACGCCGAAATGCAAAAACAGGTGGAACGTGCCAAAGCTGCTCACGAAACCATTGATTTAACTGTGCAAGGTTCCCTGGATAAGTTAGCCGAACACATCCAAGCGACGGAATTTATCGGTTATACCCAACCTGCGGCGACAGCAAATGTCGAAGCCATATTAATAGATGGCATTGCCCAAGAGGAAGCAGAAGCGGGGACAGAAATTCAAATTGTTCTCAATCAAACCCCATTTTATGCCGAGTCTGGGGGACAAATTGCAGATAAAGGTTATATCTCCGGTGATGGGGTATTGGTGCGTGTGGAAGATGTGAAAAGAGAATCTGACTTTTTTATCCACTTTGGACGCATCGAACGCGGTATAATCCGAGTAGGAGATACTGTAACTGCTCAAATTGACCGGGCTTGTCGTCGTCGCGCTGAAGCTAACCATACTGCAACGCACCTATTGCAAGCAGCGTTAAAGAAACTTGTGGATGATGGTATATCTCAAGCCGGTTCTCTGGTTTCCTTTGATAGATTACGCTTTGATTTTAACTGTCCCCGTGGTTTGACAGCAGCAGAAGTGGAACAAGTGGAAGCACAGGTAAATACTTGGATTGCTGAGGCACATTCTGCAAACATAGAAGTATTACCTATAGCAGAGGCTAAGGCTAGGGGTGCTGTGGCGATGTTTGGGGAGAAATACGGAGAAGAAGTGCGGGTGATTGACTTTCCTACGGTGTCAATGGAACTCTGCGGTGGAACTCACGTCAGCAATACTGCGGAAATTGGCATCTTTAAGATTATCTCTGAGGCTGGTGTGGCTTCTGGGGTGCGACGGATTGAGGCTGTATCTGGCCCGGCGATATTGGATTATCTCAATGTTCGGGATATAGTAGTTAAGGATTTGTGCGATCGCTTTAAAGTTAAACCCGAAGAATTACCAGAGAGAATCACCACTCTGCAAACTGAACTGAGAAATAGTGAGAAACAATTAGCCAGTCTAAAATCACAATTGGCGATCGCTAAATCAGACAGTTTGCTGCAAACAGTAGAATCTGTAGGCGATTATCAAATTTTGGTGGCGCAAATGGAAGACGTTGACCCGGAATCATTGAAAACTGCGGCGGAAAGGTTACTGCAAAAAATCGGTAACGGTGCTGTGGTGCTGGGTTCGGTTCCAGAAGAAGGGAAGGTGAGTATAGTTGCAGCCTTCAGTGCAGAGGTGAATAAAAAGGGACTGCAAGCGGGTAAATTTGTCGGTGCTGTAGCGAAGATTTGCGGCGGTGGCGGTGGTGGAAGACCGAATTTAGCCCAAGCCGGCGGACGTGATGCGAGTAAGTTACCGGAGGCGTTAGCCAAGGCGCACAGTGATTTGCTCTCAGCCTTGAGTTAATTATATTCTCTTGTGGGGCAGGCATCTTGCCTGCCCTAATTTTTTGCTATGCTATTTTTTTAACAACCTTTCAAGTGCATCGGCGCAACATCTTGACCAATATTGTATGAGTATTAACGCTTTTGTCGATCATGGATATAACCCAGGTCGAGAGTTTTGTGAAAAGTTCCTTTCTAGTAATGAATTTACTGTTGAAACCCTTCAACTTATTTCATCACAAAAACATGGGCTGAAGAAAGCTGATTTAGCCGTAGATATAGCCAATGCACTTGAAAAAGGTAAGCTTACTCCAGAAGAAATATTACTTGCTTATGTAAAACAGTCAAGAACATGGTTGAGCTTAAAACTAGGTACGTGCGCTCGCACACCGAACCTAAATTCTTCTGCACCCTTGTTACAAGAATTTGGTCAGGATGGTTGGTACGGACCAATTCAAGATCCCAATCAACCCCAGAAAAAATGGTATATCCGAACTTATAAAATTGACGATTCTGTTAGGGGAGGAACTGGAACTACAAGTAAACCAGATAAACGTGATATTCGCTGGTCTCTAATTGCTGAGGTGGATCGAGATTACTTGGCTTTATCCTGGGATGGATTTACCTATAGTTCAGAACGCATAGAACAACGCACTCAATTCGCTTTCTGGAATTATATTCCTGGATTTATTGATGAATTAGCTAATCATTGCCAAGCCGACTGGAAGCATCCTAATCTTCATAAACTTGTTCTGCATGATATGTGGGATAAATATCTCAATTGTAATCCCTATAAATGGCGACATTTAAGGATTAGAGCAGAAGCATCAGGACTGGCTATCAATGCTCATAGCGCAGATGTTAAAGAGATTGATGTTAAAGGATTACAAGCTCTTTCAAATAAATTAGCTAATTCAGTTTTGAAGGTACTCGGTTTGTTAGATGATTCAGAAAAGATAACTAACGCTGAAGACGCAATTTTGTTAACCTTGCTCAAAGAATGGGGTACGAAATCTTATGAGTTTCAACTTGATGCTGAAGTGACTGCAAATGAAATAGAGACAGAACAGTTAAAAAAATTTACATTCAAGCCTCTCATCAAAGTACACTGCTATTTTGGACTCAAACCTAATTCTAAAACGCAAGATTCTCTTCAACATCTCAAGTGCTATTCAAGGTACTATGGTGGTAGTACTGGTGTTCTTGAGTTTCTACTGAGAGAACTGGGATTTTAAGGCTAAAGTTATGACTAGCTTCATCCACAAGGGTCATTTAGACTTCTTATCTGAGAATCAGAAGGCTGAACTGAACGAGCATTTTATGTCGGCATCAACAACAATGCCGCATCAACTTGCTGTGCGATTGGGTATAGAATACTCTGAAGCTCTAGCAATATTAGCAGATTTAGAAGCTAAAGGGCTGTGTGAAATGAAACTTCTCATATATCATAATTGCGATCCAGATGTCTCTGTAGATGCAATTCCTTATGGAATAGGTTTTCCAGATTTACCTTATACTTGTCCGCATTGTGAAAGTATTGTAGAAAATTATGATGAGCTATCGTTTGACCTTATGGCAATATCTAAACAACCAATAGAGTTTATTTAATTGAATTATGCAAAGTCAAGACGAGCTTGTGGAATCTATCATTAATACTATGGACTTACTTGAATCAGGAAATCCAGCATTAAATAAATTAGCTGTGTATCTGTGTAAAGTAAATGTTCAGCTACCTCAATATTTAAATAGACTTAAGATTTTTACAGAATTAGAAAGACCCACAACCAAACAAACACAGGAAGCAGGTCAGCTGCTAGAACAGATTGTACTTTTATTATTTAAAGGACTAAAAGGAATACAAAGTATTAAAAGTTTTCAATCAGCTGGTCCGCAATATGATTTGTTAGTAAGTGGTGATAGTCTTGAATGGAAATTCATCTGTAAAACTTTATATCTTGAATGGGAAACTAGAGATATAGTAATTGAGGCAAAAGCTACAAAATCTCCCTTAAAAGACCAGCAGTTTGCTCGATTATGTAGCATTATGGAACACAATTTGAGTGGAGCAGGTTTAGGAATTTTTTTTACCTTGAATGGTGCATCAGGATTTCCTCAAAGAGGTGATGCACGACAAAGAAGAGTAAGTGATTGTAGGCTACGTCAAATAATTTTTCATGCTAAGACAAAAAAAATTATAGTTGTTCTAGACAAGGAAGACTTATTTGAATTAACAAAAAATTATACTTTAATTGAAATATTAATTAGAAAAATTAGAGATTTATTTGAACTAAGTGGTTTACCTACTACTCCGGCTGAACATTTTCAGGAAATAGATTTACCTCTCCATTTAAAAATGCTGCATGATTCAGATTAAATATGTAAGACATATCCGCATACTAACAAGCTACAATATTCAAATATAAAAATTCATAATTGATGAAATTCAAAAAGACTAAGCAAGAAGCAGACAACAAAGATATACCTGCCTCACAAGTTAAATCAGAAGATACCCAGAGACTACCAGAATCCAATTCAACAGAAAATTCTCAATCACCCTACCGTCCAGCTTCTGGGCGTTCCATTTTGAGACACGCCAAAACCTGGGAAGGCGATGACTTTCAAGAGTGTCTTCAGTCGGTTTACGCCACGCGTGGTAAAGCCAAATTCGATTATGACTTAAATCCTTTTGAGTCATGAATCTATACAAAGCAACTTGGTCGTCAGTGATTAAATTCTGCAATATTGTAATGCTAGGGGAAGAATCAGGTGGCGTTTTCCGACGCAGAGCCAGAGACCAAACAGAAGTATCAACAATCACGCTCATGTCTGCTGACGTTGGTGTTTGTAGTTATAGTCTGCATCATAATCGATTTGAGTCATGAATGTATTACATACAAACCAATGAATGGACCCAAATTTGTCAGATTTTTCTCGCCAGTCATAGAAGCACTACAAGAGTTAGGCGGTTCTGGTCGTCCTTCCGAGGTGAGAGAGTTTATTGCTCAAAAATTGAATATATCTGAACCAGAAAGACTAGAGTTGCTTGCAGGTGGTGCGTCTCGTTTTGATAATCAAGTTTCATGGGCTAGATTTTATCTTGTTAAAGCTGGTTTGATGGATTCTTCAAAACGTGGTGTGTGGAGTCTAAATGATCACAGTAGAGCTATTAATTCGTTATCATTTGAAGATGCGTTATCTATTTTTAAGCAAGTTCAGGCTGAGTTTCAAACTAACAGAAATTCCACAGCAGAATTATCTGAAAATGAAGAGATAGTTGATGATAGTATTGCACCCAATAATATGACAGTTAATGATGATTCATCATATCGTCAAAAACTGCTAGAAACTCTAATGTCACTATCTCCATCTGGTTTTGAACGCCTATGTCAGCGACTTTTAAGAGAGTCAGGTTTTGAACAAGTTACCGTTACAGGACGTTCTGGAGATGGTGGTATTGATGGACATGGAATTTTACAAGTTAATCCATTTGTCAGCTTCAAAGTCCTTTTCCAGTGCAAACGCTATGCTGGTTCTGTCTCATCTCCACAAGTGAGAGATTTTCGGGGCGCGATGATGGGTAGGGCTGAGAAAGGGATAATTATTACCACAGGAACTTTTACACCAGATGCTCAAAAGGAAGCTCTCAGAGATGGTGTACCACCACTTGAGCTAGTTCATGGGGAAAAATTGCTGGATATGTTTGAGAATTTAGAACTTGGCTTAATACCTCGCAAAACTTTTGATGTTAATTATCACTTTTTTCAGGAATTTAAAACTTGATATTTATAGCTGGGGACTGGGGATGTTGCGGTGGGTTACGACGGAAATACATTTTTCGTGTTGTGCAAAGTTTTGTCGCCGTCTAACCCACCCTACTGACTGAGTTAAGACCCTTTTGATGTCTCGGTTTTATTATCCGTTTATGTCCTAACCTTCTTGGCTGTTGCTATAACTATCTACCACTTGACAAATAGCCATAATATGTGTTGCATATTTATTTAAACTATAGTGAACAAGCTTCAATCCTGCGGTTTCTAATTCTTGCATCAATTCCGGCATTTGATGTTTATGATGTCGCCAAATTGTCACCTCTTCACCTGCTAAAATTTCCACAGTCTCATCTACACCCAACTGGTTAAACCGGAAAGTGTAATTTTGCAGGAATTTCATGGTTGCAATCACACTATCTGTTTTGACATCATACTTTCTTAAAAGTTGGCAATATTCAGCTTTAATTCCTAACTTGTTTTGCAGGGTGTGATATATTCCTTCTACATGATACTTACAACCACCCCGCGCTTGACCATTCCATACAGCATTAACACCAATTTCGTTAGTGACTACCAGCAAATCATTTTTATTCATGCTGTTACGGAAGTTTTGCCAGACTCTATTTCTCTGGCGATGATTGCCAATGGTTACGCCTAAATGTAAAAATATGTTGGCGACATCTTGATTATGGGAATTTTGCCAAATCTCCCCAGGAATAACACTATTTTCTATATCCACTGGGTCAGAAATGTTGAATCTCGTTACAAAACTTTACATATTCAGGTATAGTAGTTTTA